>CAZREY010000033.1:0-13623 GCA_964599015.1 uncultured Thiobacillus sp. | reverse complement strand
GCCTCCTGGCAGGAGATCACCTCCAACCTCCCCTACCGCAAGCCCCTCATCCTGTTCACGCCCAAAAGCCTGCTGCGCCACCCGGAAACCGTCTCGACATTGAAGGAGCTGGCCCAGGGCGGATTCAGGGCCGTGCTGGACGATACGCGGGATCTGGAAGCCGAGGCCGTGCATCGCCTGGTGTTCTGTTCCGGGAGAATCTATTACGACCTGCTCAAGGCCTGCCGGGATCGGGATATCAAACACATCGCCCTGATCCGCGTCGAGCAGCTCTATCCCGTGCCGGACCAGGAAATCCGTGAGGTCATCCAGCGTTATCCCAATCTGAAAGGGATTACCTGGGCTCAGGATGAACCCCAGAATCAGGGGGCCTGGCGTTTTATCGCCTACCAGATCCGCATGCAGTCGGGAATCTGGCTGGATTACGCCGGGCGACCGGAATCCGCTTCACCCGCCACCGGCATTGCCAGCCTGCATAAGGAACAGTTGGAAGCCATTCTCTCGGCGGCCCTGGATTGAAAATAAAAAAGGCCCTGAAATCAGGGCCTTGAGAATGAATGCTAAATATGTTTCCGGCTCATGCCCTGACAGAGTCGAGGCTCTTGCCCTCGGCTTCCAGAGCCACGACCCAGGCCGGACGGCGTCCGCGACCGCTCCAGGTCTTGCCGCTCACAGGATCACGATATTTGGCCGCCACGGAAATCCCTTTGCCTTTTGCCTTGCCTGCACGACCACTAAAACCCAGATCGGCGGGAGAAATGCCGAATTGCGCCATGATGCGCTTGATCTCGGCAATGGCGCCGGCCATTTCTTGCTTGCGTGCTTCTTCGGCCTGCTGCTTGAGTGATTCAATCTGATTGACGATTTCCTGATAAGACGCCATGAATAAGCTCCGTGTAATGAAATTACTCGAGACTCCGAGTGGTTGGATGTTAATACGCGATTGAAAAATCGCAAATATCCCCACCTAAATACAACTTGATTTACGTGCCTGTCCGTCGATGACTGATGATGAATATATGGCCATGGCCATGGAATTGGCCCGTGCCGCCTGGCAGGCCGGGGAAGTACCGGTAGGCGCCATTGTGGTATTGGATGGAGAAATTGTCGGCAGGGGTTTCAACCAGCCCATTTCAAGTCACGACCCCTCGGCCCACGCGGAAATCATGGCCCTGCGGGATGCCGGACAACATGTCGGCAATTACCGCCTGCCCGAATGCTCGCTTTATGTCACGCTGGAACCCTGCGCCATGTGTGCCGGGGCTATCATGCATGCCCGCATAAAACGCATTGTTTTCGGCGCGGCTGATCCGAAAACGGGTGCGGCCGGCAGCGTAGTGAACCTGTTCCAGGAAACCCGTCTGAATCATCACACCGATATTGAGGGCGGCGTATTGGCCAAGGAATGCGGCGACCTGATCAGCGGTTTTTTCAGGGAGCGCAGAACAAAATCCAACGCACCTTCACAATAACATGCGAATACACATCAACTTATCCTCCCAGACACTTGTTTTGCTGGATGATTCTGGAAACATCCTGCGCACCTTTCCAGTCTCGTCCGCCATGCGCGGGGCAGGGGAGCGTAGCGGCAGCCAATGCACGCCCAGAGGGCTGCATATCATCCGGGCGAAGATTGGGGACGGGTTGCCCGTGAATACCGTATTCGTCGGTCGGCGTCCCACCGGGGAAATCTATTCCGCGGACATGGCCCGGGAAACGCCGGAGCGGGATTGGATACTCTCGCGGATACTCTGGTTATCCGGCAAGGAGCCGGGTTTCAACCGTCTGGGCGATTGCGACACCATGCGTCGCTTCATTTATATTCATGGGACTCCGGATGATGTCTTCAGACAAAAACCGGAATCCCATGGTTGTATCCGGATGCGCAACGCGGATGTCATGGAGTTGTTTGATCTGGTGCCGGCCTACACGCCTGTAATGATCCAGGCCTGAAACCCTCTGGACCTCCAGGTAGTCATCGATGCATGGATTTCAATAAGACAATCACGGCACCGCTGCCACCATCCACCGGCCGCGCCTGAACGAAGGCCAGAATCACCTCCCGTTGCATCAGCCAATGGCGCACATGCTGCTTGAGAACGGGCTCCCGGTTTTTTGAGCGCAGGCCCTTGCCATGAATGATGCGAATGCAACGGGTACCCCGCCGCTTGCATTCATGGAGAAATTCCACCAATTCGTGTTTCGCCTCAATTTTGGTCAGGCCATGCAAATCCAATTCGGCCTGGGTATGCCAATCACCCCGGCGAAGGCGCCGCAGGGTGTAGCGAGGCAAACCCGGTCGTATGAACGACGCATCGGATTCGAATTCCGCGTCCTCATCCCAGCGGATGGGATCTTCGAGTGAGGCCAGCACGGCCGCGCGCTCATCCTGAATGAGATGAAGGGGCAGGGGAGGCAGACGGGGACTGGGATGGATGATGCGGCCATGGGGGGTCATCGGGGTGACATCCTCCATGGCCGTGCGGAACTCCGACGCTTCCTCGGCCGGAGCTCGCGCATCACCAGCGGGACGGTATTTCCCGCTATTTTTCATGGCATTATGGCAACTAGTTAAGTCTTACCTTCAAGATAACGCTCCGCATCCAACGCGGCCTGGCACCCGGAAGCCGCACTTGTAATGGCCTGCTTGTAGATCATGTCCTGGACATCGCCGGCGGCGAATATGCCTGGAATGCTTGTCTGGGTTGCATTGCCCAAACGCCCACCCTGGGTCACCAGATAACCGTGATCCATTTCCAGCTGACCGGTGAACAAGTCGGTATTGGGCTTGTGACCAATGGCGATAAAGACGCCGGCAAGGGTCACTTCCTTGGTCGCACCACTCTGGATATTCTTGATTCGGATGCCGGTGACCCCTGATTTGTCGCCCAACACTTCGTCAAGAACACTATTCAATTCAAGGATAACCTTGCCTTCCTTAACACGCTCCATGAGGTGATCCACCATGATTTTCTCGGCCTTGAAAACCTCGCGCCGGTGGATCAGCGTCACCTTGCTACAGATGTTGGAAAGATAGATGGCCTCTTCCACAGCCGTATTGCCACCGCCGATCACGGCCACTTCCTGGTTCCTGTAGAAGAAACCGTCGCAAGTGGCGCACCCGGAAACGCCCTTGCCCATGAATTTCTGTTCGGACTCCAGGCCCAGATACATGGCGGAAGCCCCGGTGGCAATAATCAACGCGTCACAGGTATAGGTCCCCGCATCGCCAATGAGGGTAAAGGGTTTTTCCGTCAATTTGGCCGTGTGGACATGATCGAAAATGATCTCGGTATTGAACCTTTCAGCATGCTGCTGGAACCGGGTCATCAAATCCGGGCCTTGCACACCATTCACATCGGCGGGCCAGTTATCCACCTCGGTCGTGGTCATCAGTTGGCCGCCTTGTTGCAATCCGGTAACCAGGACGGGCTTCAGGTTGGCGCGGGCCGCATAGACCGCGGCGGTGTAACCGGCAGGGCCGGAGCCCAGGATGAGCAGGCGCGCATGTTTGGCAGACATTACAACTCCTCAGATAACGTTATTCAGCTTGGCGGGGGTAGATGGGGCTTATTCGACATTTTACCAGCGGGGGAGCGCTGCTCTGGCTGCGTGCTTTCATCGTCGAGTATGTTTGCTATTTGACATAATATACATTCAGTATCTTTTCTCCCCGGTTGGGACGGAACAGTTTGCCGGTACGGCCCTGTTATTAAAGGGATCGCAAGAACCCTCATCCCGCTCCCGCCTACTGGTGCCCTGCTGCGTGGAGGGATTGAACGCCTTACTTTATAGTGCGGCCATGCTTGCAAAGAACTCACGACGCAGCGCGGCGAACAAGGCGACCGTGCGCAAGAAACCCTTGGCTCCCCGTATGGTCGCCTTGTTACGAGAAGCATGGTGGCTGGCCGCGGTAGGCCTTGGGTTGTACTTGGGCATGATCCTGGTCACGTACTCCCCGGCGGATCCGGGCTGGTCCAGAACGGGTGCCGGCGACACGGTGACCAACGCGGGCGGGGAATTCGGCGCCTGGCTGTCCGATCTCCTGCTGTACCTCTTCGGCCTGTCCGCCTGGGCCTGGGTGGGGCTGGCCCTGTTCCTCATCTGGTGGGGTTATCGGCGCATAGGCGAAGCCCGGGTCGAATCGGAGCATCAGCACGGCCTGACCATCACCCTGACGGGCTTTTTGCTATTCCTCCTATGCAGTAGCGCCCTGGAGGCCATGCGCTTTCATACCCTGCCGGCCACCCTGCCCCTGGGCGCGGGCGGAGCATTGGGTGATGGCCTGTCCGGCCTCATGCAACGCCTATTCGGCTTCGACGGCGGCACGGTCATCCTGCTCCTGGCCTGGGGGGCGGGCTTTTCCCTGTTTACCGGGCTGTCGTGGCTGACCCTGTCTGAACAGGTGGGGACCTGGCTGGAAAGGATGAGCGGGGCTGCATTGAACGCCTGGCATACCCACCGGGACAGGAAGGCGGGATTGGAAGCCATCTCGGAACGGGAGGAGGTAGTGCGGGAAGAACGCAAGCGCCTGCGCAAGGAGCCCCCGGTCAAGATCGAGCCGCCACCTGTGGTCATCGAAAAATCCGAACGGGTGGACGAGGAACGCCAGACCTTCCTGTTCCACGACACACCGGATTCCATGCGCCCGCCCCTGCATCTGCTGGACGAAGCCAGCGTGGCCACCACCCAGATCGACGCGGCGGGCCTGGAGGCCACTTCCCGACTCATCGAACGCAAGCTGCGGGAATTCGGTCTGGAGGTGCAGGTCCTGGCGGCCTACCCCGGCCCGGTCATCACCCGCTACGAGATCGAGCCCGCCTCGGGGGTGAAGGGCAGCCAGATCACCAACCTGGCCAAGGACCTGGCCCGCTCCCTGTCCGTGGTGAGCATCCGGGTGGTGGAAACCATCCCCGGCAAGAGCTGCATGGGCCTGGAACTGCCCAACACCCAGCGCCAGGTGGTGCGCCTGTCGGAAATCCTGTCGGCCAAGGTCTACAACGACAACCCCTCCCCCCTCACCCTGGCCATGGGCAAGGACATCAGCGGCAACCCCATCGTCGCCGACCTGGCCAAGATGCCCCACGTGATGGTGGCGGGCGCCACGGGCTCGGGCAAGTCCGTGGCCATCAACGCCATGATCCTGTCCCTCATCTACAAGGCCACCCCCGAGGACGTGCGCCTCATCATGGTGGACCCCAAGATGCTGGAACTGTCGGCCTACGAGGGCATTCCCCACCTGCTGGCCCCCGTGGTCACCGACATGAAGCTGGCCGCCTCGGCCCTGAACTGGTGCGTGGGGGAAATGGACAAGCGCTACCGCCTCATGTCCGCCCTGGGGGTGCGCAACATCGCCAGCTTCAACCAGAAGCTGGCCGAGGCCCAGAAGGCGGGGCAGCCTCTCACCAACCCCTTCTCCATCACGCCGGAAAATCCGGAACGTCTGGAGCGCCTGCCCTTCATCGTGGTGCTCATCGACGAGCTGGCGGACCTTATGATGGTGGCGGGCAAGAAGGTGGAGGAACTCATCGCCCGCCTGGCCCAGAAGGCCCGGGCCGCCGGCATCCACCTGGTGCTGGCCACCCAACGCCCCTCCGTGGACGTGATCACCGGCCTCATCAAGGCCAACATCCCCACCCGGGTGGCCTTCCAGGTGGCCAGCCGCATCGATTCCCGCACCATCCTGGACCAGCAGGGGGCCGAATCCCTCCTGGGCCAGGGCGACATGCTCTACCTGCCCCCGGGCCACGGCGTGCCCAACCGGGTTCACGGTGCCTTCGTCTCCGACGACGAGGTCCATCGCGTCTGTGGTTGGCTCAAGGAACTCGGGCCGCCCCAATATGACGAAGGCGTATTGGCCAGCGCGGACGAGGAGGAAGGCGGTGAGGAAGGCGACAACGACGCGGAAGCCGACGCCCTCTACGACGAGGCCGTGGCCTATGTGCTCAAGTCCCGCCGCGCCTCCATCTCCTCGGTCCAGCGCCAGTTGCGCATCGGCTACAATCGCGCCGCCCGCCTCATCGAGGCCATGGAGCGGGCCGGCCTGGTCTCCCCCATGCAAAGCAATGGCAACCGTGAAGTGATCGCCCCCAGAAATGATGCATAACGCCCGCAAGTTCCTGATTTCCCTGGCCCTGTTCGTCACCACCCTCCCCGCCCAGGCCGACGCCCGGGCCCGTCTGGACAACTTCGTGGACGGCACCAAGGGCCTCAAGGCCCAGTTCAGCCAGACCGTGTTCGATGCCAAGGGCCGCAAGACCCAGGAGGCCAGCGGCACCCTGTTCCTGTCCCGGCCGGGCAAGTTCCGCTGGGTCTACACCAAGCCCTATGCCCAGCTCATCGTCGGCGATGGCAAGAAGCTCTGGATCTACGACGAGGATCTGGACCAGGTCACAGTGCGCAAGCTGGACCAGGCCATCGGCGAAAGCCCTGCCGCCCTGCTGGCCGGCAACAACGACATGGAAAAGCTGTTTGACCTGAAAGACACCGGAGAGAAAGACGGTCTGGAATGGCTGGAAGCCACCCCCAAGGGCAAGGAAGGCAGCTTCGAGAAGGTGCGCATGGGCTTCCGGGGCAACGACCTCGCCGCCATGCAACTCCAGGACAACTTCGGCCAGACCACCCAACTGCGCTTTTCCGCCCTGGAACGCAACCCCGCCCTGGGCGCCAGCCTTTTCCGCTTCACCCCCCCCAAGGGCGTAGACGTCATTGGCGACCGCTGATTTGCCAGACCTCACGCCCGATCTGTTCACCTCGCCGTCCGCCACGCGGACCAGCGGTTCCAGCAACACCCCCCTGGCCGAAGCCCTGCGCCCGGCCAACCTGGAAGAAGTCATCGGCCAGAGCCATCTGCTGGGCCCGGGCATGCCCCTGCGCCTGGCCTTCGAGGCCAAGCGTCTCCACTCCATGATCCTCTGGGGCCCGCCCGGTGTGGGCAAGACCACCCTGGCCCGCCTTACCGCCCAGCATTTCGATGCCGACTTCATCCAGATCTCCGCCGTGCTGGCGGGGGTCAAGGAAATCCGCGAGGCGGTGGAGCGTGCCCGGATCAACAGGGACCGGGGGCGCCAGACCATCCTGTTCGTGGATGAGGTACACCGCTTCAACAAGGCCCAGCAGGACGCCTTCCTGCCCCACGTGGAATCCGGCCTGGTCACCTTCATCGGCGCCACCACGGAAAACCCCTCCTTCGAGGTGGTGGGCGCCCTCCTCTCCCGGGCCCAGGTCTATGTGCTGAATGCCCTGAACGAGGATGAACTGGCCGCCCTCCTCGACCGTGCGCTCCAACGAGGAAGCCTGGGCCTGGAACTGAGCGAAGAGGCCCGCAAGCTGCTGGTGGCCTATGCCGACGGCGACGGCCGCCGACTGATCAATCTGACCGAACAACTGGCCGTGGCCGCGCGCACCACCGGCATCACCCAGGTGGACGCCCCTTTCGCCGCCCGGGCCCTCTCCCCTTCCCTGCGCCGTTTCGACAAGGGCGGCGAAGCCTTCTACGACCAGATTTCCGCCCTGCACAAGAGCGTGCGGGGCTCGGATCCGGACGCCTCCCTCTACTGGTTCACCCGCATGCTGGACGGTGGCGCCGACCCTCATTATCTGGCACGGCGCATCGTACGCATGGCCTGGGAAGACATCGGCCTGGCGGACCCCCGCGCCACCCGCATGGCCCTGGACGCCGCCGAGACCTACGAGCGCCTGGGCAGTCCGGAGGGGGAACTGGCCCTGGCCCAGGCGGTGATCTACCTGGCCTGCGCCCCCAAGTCCAACGCCGGCTACGTGGCCTACAACGCCGCCCTGCGCTTCGTGAAGGAAGATGGTTCCCGCCCCGTACCCCTGCACCTGCGCAACGCCCCCACGAAACTCATGAAGGAACTGGGCTACGGCCACGCCTACCGCTACGCCCACGACGAGCCCGAGGCCTACGCGGCGGGCGAAACCTACTTCCCCGACGACCTGGAACACCCACCCCGCTTCTACACCCCCACCCCCCGGGGGCTGGAGGGCAAGATCGGCGAGCACTTGGACCATCTGCGGACCCTGGACACCAGGGCCAAGGGCAAGCCAAGGCGTTCGTAATCTCCGCCCTCGACGGGCTGGCACTGGCGCCGGCGACCTGCCGGAAAGCGGCGCTGGCGCGGACCAACTGGAAGGCAGCCTGGGCGGCAACACCCTGGTGCTGGAAAACGTCGCCGCCGCCGCCTCGCTCACCGCCGCCCTCAAGCCGGACGGCACCACCCTGGAGATCGGCCTGGGCAACGGCCACACCCTGAGCGTTGAAGGCGCCCTCTTCGGCACCCAGGCCCCGTTGCGCCTGGGAGATGGCGACGGGATCGAGCTGGAGAGCTGGGTGGGCGGAACCCTCACTACCCCCGTGGCCCTGCAGCTGGGCGACAAAGGCGGGCGGGTATATGGCGGCGCGGGCAACAACATCCTCAGTGGCCACAAGGTCCTCGCCGTGGCCTTCTGCGGGGTGGCCGCCAATGACGCGATCTATGACTTTCGTCGAATTGTGTGGGGCCGGCTGGCGGCATAGATTGCCGGCAAGACATGACTGACCGCGCAAAGCGGCGAAGGGGAGGAAACATGCAGAGACACTTGGGTTGTCCACGGGCGCGCCTGGCCAAAGGTCAGGAACCTGACTGGAGGGCACCTGACCTATGAATACGCCCATGCTCTACTGGTTCATCCCACGCGGGGTGTTCCATTTCTTCGACTGGCTGTTGCTGGGCGCCTTCCTGTCCTGGCTGGGTTGGCTGGCCCTGGGTATCTACGATCCGGCCCGGGGGCGACGGACCAGTGCATCCGTGCTGGCCGTCCTCACGCTGGGCCTGACGGCCTGGTGGGGCTATGGCAACTACCAGGACCGCCAGGCCTGGGAAGCCCGCCAGGCCTACTTCAAGGCCGCATGGGACCACTTCCACAAGCGCTGCGAATCCGCCCGCGTCACCTACTACAAAACCGTGCCGCCCCAGGACGGCGTCTTCATCATGAAGCCCGCCAAGACCGCCACCCACGAACAGCTCAAGGACCAGTTCTGGATGGGGGACCCTTATGACCTGCCGGATGAACCGGGGACGGAGGCCCACGGATTGCTGTATCGGGAAAAGACCATGCCGGCAGACAACCCCTGGGGAGAGCGGGGCGGATTCGACTTCGTGGAAGCGCCGCATCCCACGTTGCCGGGCCAATACGTGCGCTATTCCATGAAATGGAGTGGAGAAAGCACCAAGTGGGGGGAGCCCATCCCCGACCACAACCGCATCAGAAAAAGTCCGGATACCACCTCAACCCGCCTCTCCCGCTACGGCTACACCTGGGACGACATCTCCACGAAGGAAGACCGCCGCTACTGGGTGGCCGGCGGACGGCTGCGGGTGGTGGACCTGGAGACCGGGGAGGTGGTGGCGGAACGGGTGGGGTATGTGATCGAGCGGTATTTCGGGGTTTCATCAGGCACCTTTAATCCTGCGCCGTGGCGGAATGCACGGCAGTGCCCAATACGCATTTCCTCTTTCAGCGGTAAACGTGAATTCATCAGCACTGCACTTGGCACCTGGAACGAACTTCAACCACAAGGGAGTAAGAAATGAACAGCGAACTGACCACCTGGCTCGAATATTCGAAACTGCAACTAGCCTCCGAAGCTTTTCTGATTGATCGAGACACTGGAGTGCCACTGTTCTCCGGCCAGGCCCTTCAAACCGCGCTAATCGAAGGCAACGACCACGCCTCCCGCTTCACCCCCACCGAAGCCGCCGCCTTCGCCACCCGCTACGAAGTCATCGCCCACCAGCCCAACACGGGGACGGGATTCTCCGGCACGCTGTTCTGGGACAAGCTCGAACACAAGTACACCCTCTCCTTCCGCTCCACCGAATTCGTCGAAGACGTGCTGGCCGACAGCGTCGGCACCAACGAAGGCATTGCCGAATACGGCTGGGCCTTCGGCCAGATCGCCGACATGGAAGACTGGTGGGCGGAGCTGAACCAGACCGTCCCCGGCCTGGCCGGCCAGCCGGTCACCGTCACCGGCTACAGCCTGGGCGGCCACCTGGCCACCGCCTTCGCCCAACTGCGGGCCGAAGCCGGCGAGCTGTCCCGCATCCAGCACATCTACACCTTCAACGGCGCCGGCACCGGCGGCATCAAACCCGGCCACAATCTCACCCAGGTCATGGCCCTGTTCCGGTCGGTGCGCGATACTGGCATGTTGCCCCCATGGTTGAACAACCCCACCACGGTTACCCAGCTCATGCAGAAAGCCCAGGATCGCCTGGATGACATCCTTGAAGAAAAGGCCGACATCACCGGTTTCGTCAGCGGCGTGAACGATGGCAGCCAGCCCTTGCAACCCCACGAAGGCGACTTTGGCAGTATCGGCCTGCATTTCGCCATGGCCGTGGCCGGGCAATAGACCACCGGCGCGGTGCAATTCACCAACCTGCCCATGACCTGGGACACCTTGCAGGCCGTATTCGACCCCATTGAAGCCGCCACCGGCGGCATGATGTTCCATGGCCTGATGACAGAACTGCTTGGTTCCGGCATCTCCGCCGTGGCCACCGGCGGCCTGCGCCACACCTATAGCCGCACCCAGATCAAGATCGAAGACCAGCCCCTGGTGCGGGGCACGCCTTACCGGGGCACACCCATCAACGGC
Organism: uncultured Thiobacillus sp.; assembly: GCA_964599015.1. Classification (GTDB taxonomy): domain Bacteria; phylum Pseudomonadota; class Gammaproteobacteria; order Burkholderiales; family Thiobacillaceae; genus PFJX01. Next base: position 2,960 of record CAZREY010000033.1, on the reverse strand, counting down.
GTGCGCCTCTCCGACGAATACGCCCTCAACGACTTCGGCGACACCCACAGCCTGGTGCTCATCATCGACAGCCTGGCGGTGATGGACACCTTCGCCCGCCTGGATCAGAACCCGGCCCGCATCGACAATGCCTTCGCCACCCGGCTCATCAATGCCGCGGGCTGGCATGCCCGGTTGGCAACCAGGGCAACGCCGAGGGGGATTCCCTGGAAATCCTGGTGGATGCCCTGCACCGGCTGTTTGTCGGCACCGACTCAAACCTCCGTAACAACCCGCTGATTTTGCAGGGCGGGCACTGGGCCGACGAAGCCTTGCGCAACGCCTTTCACCAAGCACTGCACGACATTACCGAAAGCCCGGCCTACCAGAACGCCCTTGGCCAACTCAACCTCGTCTCCATGGCCGGCATGAACGCCCAGTCCGTCGCCACTCTGGCGGCCCAGGACACCGCCGACGGCCTGGCCTACCGCTTCGCCCTGGAGCAGATGAACCCCTTCGTGCTCACTGGGGATGCCAGCCTCTACGCCGCCCACAACGCCGACGGCCATCTCGATGCTGGCCAATTCAGCAACCTCTACCTGCAAGACCGGGCCGCCATGCTGTCCTGGGTGCTGGACTTCAACGGCAGGAACGCGCAGCCGGTGGGCGACACCTTCGTGAAGCTCGGCCAGGGCGTGCCCTATTACTTCGAAGACGAAAACACCAACACAAAAATCCGCCTGGGCATGGGCGACAGCGTGGCCAACGTCATGAGCCAGCCCATGGACGATTTCCGCCATATCGTCTTCGGCTCTAACCATGCCGACATCATCACCGGCCAAAGCAAAATCGACCGCCTCTACGGCGGCAGTGGCGCCGATACGATCACCGGTGGAGGAGGCAATGACTACCTCGAAGGCGGTACTGGTTTTGACACCTACGTAGTGAATACGGGCGACGGCAACGACGCCATCCTGGATACGGACGGCGATGGCGTGGTCCAGTGGAACGGGCTATCGGTGCACGGCAAGACGGGCGTGCCTGACGGCGCCTGGCAACAGCTCAGCCCCAACAGCTGGCGAGATGGCCAGAACGGCTTCACCTATTGGCTCATCCCCGGGGCTCAGGGAGACACCCTCAAGATCGGTCTTGGCGACATGTCCCTCACCCTTCGCGATTGGGAAGAGGGGGAACTGGGGATCACCCTGGGCAGCGGCGCGCCGGCGGTCACTGACCTCACCCTCCAGGGCGACCTCGCCCCCCTCGACCAGAACCCGGGCACCCCCGGAGTGCAGATCGGCTATGACGCCCTGGGCAATGTCCTCGTTGGCACCGAAGCCGAACCCCACCGCGCCGACACCCTCTACGACAGCGCCGGCAACGACCTGCTCCTGGGGTTGGGCGGCAACGACCGTCTGCTGGCAACCCGCGGTGGCGATGACCGTTTGGAAGGGGGCGACGGCCATGATGTGATGAATGGCGGCGCGGGTAACGACACCCTCCTGGGCGGCTCTGGTAGCGATGTGATGAATGGTGACGCAGACAACGACCTCCTCGCGGGCGGTTCAGGCAGCGATGCGCTCCAGGGCGGCGTGGGTCATGATCAACTGTATGCCCATGAGATCGTTGATCTGGACACCGCATGGCTGGCCGGCGAAGCCCCAACCACCGGTCACGCTCCGGGGGACTGGCTGGCGGGCCAAGGTGGTGATGACATCCTGGTGGGGGGTGCCGCGGATGATGTGCTGTTGGGGGGCGAAAACGGCGATGTGATCTTCGCGGGCCCAGGCCATGACTACCTGACTACAGGAGAAGGCGAAGACGCCGCCTACGGCGGTTCCGGCAATGATTGGATCGTGGGCGAAGGCACGGATTTCCTGGATGGCGGCCAGGGCGATGACTACCTGGTTGGTATCGGCGGCAACTCCCACGCCCTGGGCGGCCATGGCAACGACTATATGGCGGCCTTCGCCAGCGAACGCTTCGACCTGCTGAACACCCTTGTCGAGGATGAGTATCTCAATATGTCTGTGCTGTGGGTCGACTTGAATCTGGCTTACCCGAACCCAGCCCACACCCTCTACCAGAATGCCAACGGCGCAATAGACCTGAGTATCGGACGGGTCTATTGGGGAACGGCCATGGGCGCGTCCTCCCTGGGAGGGGGCTGGAACTACCGCTTCCACGCCCGACGCGACGGCAACCCCATGCGTCGCGGCCGTGGAAGCGGGGCCTATCACTTTCGGCGGATGGCGGGTGAAAGACGAGCGGCATAAGCTGCCGACAAAATCGCCCGGCAAACCGAGGCGGCTCAACACAGGGAAGGGACATCATGCAGAGACAATGGTCAAGCCTGGCAGCAACGCTGGTCATGGTGCCCCTGCTGGCCGCCTGCGACCAACTGGAACAAGGTCAGCGCATCCTGGCCGGCGTGGAAAAGGCCTTCAAAGACCCCAGCACCACCACCCTGGTCTGGGACGAGGAAGTCAAACTCCACGACGGCCGGGTCATCCTCATCAAACGGCGGGAGGCCTCGGGGGGCGGCGGCTTCCCCGTCTCCGGCATGAATCCCCGCGGGCTCGTCCAGTACTACGAGTTCTGCTACCCGGAGATGGGGGTGTATTGGAAGTCCAACCCGGAATACCAACCGGAAGTCTTAGGCATCGTGGTGGGCAAGGCCTACGTCAAAGTGCCCATCAGCGGGGGGCAATGCAAATTACACGACTACCCCACCACCAACGCCATCTACTTCGTCTGGGAAGGCGGGGCCTGGAAGAAGATTCCCTACGAGCAGTTCCCCAAGGAGGTCCGCCGCACCAATCTGCTGTTGAACGCCTGGGGTCGCTACCCCGCGGGCGACGTGCGCGGCCGCTTGAGCGTGGAGATGAAGGAAGACCGGGACAGCATCTACATCGACATGAAACAGACCAACGGGCGGATTCAGAGCCTGACGGATTATCCGCACCGCCTAGGTGAATGTG
>CAZREY010000032.1:7915-13682 GCA_964599015.1 uncultured Thiobacillus sp. | reverse complement strand
AGGGCCTTGAAGAGGATGGCCTGGTAGTCGTCGTGGGCGGCCTGGAATTCCTTCACCTTCTCGTCCTCGCGGATGCCGGCCGTGACCACGAAGGCGCCGATGTAGTCCCGCACCCCCGTGTCCCCGGGGGCGATGAAGTCCGCCAGGCACCAGTTGGGCTGGCCGGCGGGACGCTGGCTCTGCTGGCGCAGGCAGTGCCAGGTCATGAGGGTCTCGGAGCGGGCCTCGTCCACGTAGATCTCGATGTCGTCGTCGCCCACCGTGTTGGCGGGGAACAGGCCCAGCACGGCCCGGGCTTCCACCCATTTCCCGGCGATGATCCGCTTCAGCATGGCCTGGGCGTCGGCGAACAGCTTGCGGGCCTCCTCCCCCACCACCTGGTCCTCCAGGATCTTCGGGTAGCGTCCGTGGAGTTCCCAGGCCTGGAAGAAGGGGGTCCAGTCGATGTACTCGGCCAGTTCCGCCAGGTCGTAGTCCCCCATGGCCTGCATGCCCAGGGCGCGGGGCACCGGGGGCGTGTAGCCGGCCCAGTCCGTCTGGAACTTGTTGGCCCGGGCCGCCGCCAGGGGGATGCGCTTGCTCTCGCCCTGCTGGGCGGCATGGCGTTCCCGCACGGCCACATAGTCCGCCTTGGTCCTGGCGATGAAGTCGCCGCGCAGGTCGGGCGAGAGCAGATTCGTGCACACGCCCACGGCCCGGCTGGCGTCCTTCACGTACACCACGGGGCCCTGGTAATTCGTATCGATCTTCACCGCCGTGTGGGCCAGGCTGGTGGTGGCGCCGCCGATCAACAGGGGTTGCGCCATGCCCCGGCGCTGCATCTCGGCGGCGATGTGGCTCATCTCCTCCAGGGACGGGGTGATGAGGCCCGACAGGCCGATGATGTCCACGCCTTCCTTCTCGGCGGTGTCCAGGATGCGGTCCGCCGGCACCATCACCCCCAGGTCGATGACGTCGTAGGCGTTGCAGCCCAGCACCACGCCGACGATGTTCTTGCCGATGTCGTGCACGTCCCCCTTCACCGTGGCCATGAGGATGCGGCCCTTGGCCTGGGCCTCGGTCTTGGTGGCCTCGATGTAGGGGGTGAGGTAGGCCACGGCCTGCTTCATGACCCGGGCGGACTTCACCACCTGGGGCAGGAACATCTTGCCGGCGCCAAACAGGTCCCCCACCACGTTCATGCCGTCCATGAGGGGGCCTTCGATGACCTTCACGGGGTGGTCGAAGGCCTGTCTTGCCTCTTCCGTGTCCGCCTCGATCCAGGTGGTGATGCCCTTCACCAGGGCATGGGTGAGGCGCTCGCCCACGGGCTTTTCGCGCCAGCTCAAATCCTCGGTGGACTCCTTGGCCTGGCCTTTTACGGTGTCGGCGGCGGCCACCAGGCGATCCCCTGCGTCGGGACGGCGGTTGAGCACCACATCCTCCACCAGAGACCGCAGGTCGGCGGGAATCTCGTCGTAGATGCCCAGCTGGCCGGCATTGACGATGCCCATGTCCATGCCCGCGTGGATGGCGTGGTACAGGAACACGGTGTGGATGGCTTCTCTTAAGGGTTCATTCCCCCGGAAGGAGAAGGAGACGTTGGAGACCCCGCCGGAGATATGGGCGTGGGGCAGGTGCTGGCGGATCCAGCGCGTCGCCTCGATGAAGTCCACGGCGTAGTTGGCGTGCTCCTCGATGCCCGTGGCCACGGCGAAGATGTTGGGGTCGAAGATGATGTCCTCGGCGGGGAAGCCCAGCTGCTCCGTGAGCAGCTTGTAGGCCCGCTGGCAGATCTCCACCTTGCGGGCGTAGGTGTCGGCCTGGCCGGTCTCGTCGAAGGCCATGACGATGACCGCCGCGCCGTAGCGCCGGGCCAGGGTGGCCTTCTCCACGAAGGCCGCCTCGCCCTCTTTGAGCGAGATCGAATTGATGATGGGCTTGCCCTGCACGCACTTCAGGCCCGCCTCGATGATCTCCCACTTGGAGGAGTCCAGCATGATGGGGGCCCGGGCGATGTCCGGTTCGCTGGCTATGAGGTGGAGGAAGCGCACCATGGCCGCCTCGCCGTCCAGCATGGCCTCGTCCATGTTGATGTCGATGACCTGGGCGCCCGCCTCCACCTGCTGGCGCGCCACGTCCAGGGCCTCGTCGTACTTGCCTTCCAGCACCAGCCGTTTGAACTTGGCGGAGCCGGTGACGTTGGTGCGTTCCCCCACGTTGCAGAACAGGTCCCCGGCCCCCAGGTTGTAGGCCTCCAGGCCGGAGACCCGCAGCTTGGGCTCGATGGCGGGGGGCTTGCGGGGTGGGAAGGGCGCCACCGCGTCGGCGATGGCCTTGATGTGGTCCGGGGTGGTGCCGCAGCAGCCGCCGACGATGTTGAGGAAGCCGTGCTGGGCCCACTCGCGCATGGCCTCGGCCATCTGCGCCGGGGTCTCGTCGTAGCCGCCGAAGGCGTTGGGCAGGCCGGCGTTGGCGTGGGCGGATACCAGGCAGTCCGCCTTGCCCGCGATCTCCGCCACGTGCTGGCGCAGGTCTTTCGCGCCCAGGGCGCAGTTGAAGCCGAAGGAGAAGGGCTCCGCGTGGCGCAGGCTGTTCCAGAAGGCCTCGACTGTTTGACCTGAAAGCGTGCGGCCCGAGGCGTCGGTGATGGTGCCGGAGATCATGATGGGCCAGGTCTGCCCGACGTCGTCGAAGTACTTCTTCACCGCGAACACCGCCGCCTTGGCGTTCAGGGTGTCGAAGATGGTCTCGATGAGCAGCAGGTCGGCGCCCCCCTTCACCAGGCCGTCCGTGGCCTCGTAATAGGTGGCCACCAGCTGGTCGAAGGTGACGTTGCGGAAGCCCGGGTCGTTCACGTCCGGTGAAATGGTGGCGGTGCGGCTGGTGGGGCCCAGCACCCCGGCCACGAAACGGGGCTTGTCCGGGTTCCGGGCCGTGAACTCGTCCGCAACGGTCCGGGCCAGCTTCGCGCCTTCGAAGTTCAGTTCATACACCAGCGCCTCCATGCCGTAGTCGGCCATGGAGATGCTGTTGGCGTTGAAGGTGTTGGTCTCCAGGATGTCCGCGCCGGCGGCCAGGTACTGGCCGTGGATATCCCGGATCACCTCCGGCTTGGTGAGCAGCAGCAGGTCGTTGTTGCCCTTCAGGTCCCGGGGCCAGTCGGCGAAGCGTTGGCCGCGGTAATCCGCCTCCTGCAACTTGTAGCGCTGGATCATGGTGCCCATGGCCCCATCCAGGATCAGGATGCGTCGGGCCGCCAGGGCAAGGAGTTCGGCGCTGCGGTTGGGCATGGTGGAGGCGCTGCTTAAAGGGCAGGCATTGTAGCATCCGGCGGCCTGTCCACCGGGCGCCGACAGTCCCCGCTTCCGTGGTCTAGGCTGGATATTCAGGATGGATCCGTGGCTCGCTTGCCCCCTCCGCAAACAGGGGGAAACGGGCTGGAAAAGTCTCTTTATGAGACGGCCATGAGAGGAAAGGAGATCGAGATGATGAGCAAATATTCCCTGGTGTCGGCATGGCTGCTCGCTGCCGCGCCGGTGTCCGTCCTGGCGGCGGATGGGGCGGCCCTGGCCAAGGCGAACGGCTGCCTGGCCTGCCACAATGTGGCGGCGAAGATGGTGGGGCCGGCCTACAAGGCCGTGGCCAAGAAATACAAGGGCGACGCGAAGGCCCCGGCGCGCCTGTTCGAGAAGGTGCGCAAGGGCAGCAAGGGCACCTGGGGGCCCACGCCCATGCCGCCCCAGACCGGCGTGAGCGATGCCGACCTGAAGGCCATCATCGCCTGGGTGCTGGCCCAGTAGCGCTGTAGCATCCAGCCTCCAGCGCCAACAACGAGGAGACCCCCATGCAGCACCTGACCCCCAGGGAAGCCGCCGACTTCCTGCAGGCCAACCCCAACGCCGTGTTCATCGATTGCCGCTCGGAGTGGGAATTCCTGTTCGTGGGCCATCCCCTGGGCGCCATCCTCATCCCCTGGTACGAGGGCGAGAACTGGGACCTGAACCCCCGCTTCCTGGGGGAGGTGCGCATCGCCGCCTCCCACAACCGGCCCGTGGTGCTCATCTGCCGTTCCGGCAACCGTTCAAGGGAGGCGGGGGAGTTCCTGGAGCGGCACGGCTTCGGCGAGGTCTACAACGTGATGTACGGCTTCGAGGGGGAACTGGACGAGCATCACCGCCGTTCGACGCGGAACGGCTGGCGTTATGACGGGCTGCCCTGGGAGCAGTGCTGAGGGGTGGTGCCTTCACGGCCGCTGCTCAAGGGGCCGCCAGTCTGAAAGAGGCGACAGTTTTCTCGAAAGTGGATAGATCCCGGGCGGAGTAGAAAAGGGAAGGCGAGTTGTAGGTCAGGGTGAAATAGCCTTTTGATGTGGCCAGACCGTAGACCAGGGTGTCGAACACCAGGCCCCGCTCATTCTTGTGCTGCAGATGTAGCCGGTAAGCGGTCTTGCCGTCGACCAGTGCGGGGGCGTTTTCCTTGACGGTGATGACGGTTTCCGTGGCGCCGGTCTTCGCCTCGGCGATGGCCAGTTCGGCCAACTCCGAAGGCAGCATGTCAGCGGTTGCCGGTTTTTTCAGCTTGGGAAACGCCTTGGCGAGATCCCTGCGCACGATGTGGATGCGGTTAAGATCAAAGCCGTCCCGGGTCACGGCTATGCCATCGGATTGGGGCATGAACCGTACCCATCCCAGGGGCAGTTCAACGCTGTATGACTTGTCCGGCCCGTCTGCCTGGGCTTTGTCCACCCGCTCCCACATGGCGCAACCGAACAGGGTCAGCATGGATCCAAGAGCGAGAATCGTCTTCAGGTTCATGGCGGTGTAATCCTTTGTCTGGCAATGCCAAGGTATTGCTCCACGTACTTGCGGTCACCGGCCTCTGGCGCGAGACGCAGGTATTCCTCCAGGTACCGCATGGCCTGGGGGTAGTCGGCCTTTTTCAGGTAGTGCACACCCAGTGCCCGGTAAGGTGGCGCAAACCGGGGCGCCCTCGCACGCGCGCTGGCATAGGCGGCGTATGCGCGCTCTCCATCGCCTTCCTCCCCCCGCAGACGATAGGCTTCACCCAGGTAGAAATCCGCTTCGGGCGGAAACTTGGCCCGGTGTTCGGGGGAGAGCATGACCAGCACGTTCCTGTAGCGCCCCATCATGACTTCCTCCCGCAGCACGTTGAGCCTGAGGGCCGCGGTACGCCGCAGGTAGCCTTCTTCGTTGACGATGCCTCCATCCTTGTCGGCGCTAAGCCGCTGGAAGCTTTCCAGGCGTTCTTCCAGTTTTGGATGGCTGGAGAAAAAGAAGGGCTCCTTGATCTGGGAGGCCTTGACGTCCCTGGCCAGGTGCCTGAAGACCTTGGGGGCCTCGCGGGTGTCGTAGCCTGCCAGTTCAAGGCGGGCAAAGCCTTCCTGGTCCGCCTGGGTCTCCAGGTCGCGGGAGTATCCAGATATGGACGTCATGGCCAGGACATCGCCCACCAGCGGCACGCCCAGCATGGCCACCACCAGGGCGAACCCCGATGCATTCTTGACCTCCTGCTGGTTGCGATAGCCATGGCGATGGGTGAAATGGACGCCTTCATGGGCAATTACCGCGGCGAGTTGCGCCTCGTTGTCTGCCCGGGCGATGAGCCCTTCGTTGATGTAAAGGCTGCCATTGGGAACCGCGAACGCGTTCAGGAACGGGGACCTGACTATGTAGAGGCGGAGGCTTTCCCTGAATTCCGGGAAAAGCCTGTTGGCAATGTCCTGCAGGTAGGCCTGGAGGGCGGGGTCTTCATTCAGCTTTCCAGC
>CAZREY010000032.1:3168-7905 GCA_964599015.1 uncultured Thiobacillus sp. | reverse complement strand
TGACGGATCCTTGGCCATGGCCTGGTCGAGTTCGCCGGAGTGTTCCCAGAGGCGTGATTCCTCCGTATCGAGCTGCCGGGTGTGCTGGCTGCTTGCGAAGGGTGAAACCTCCTCCGCGAATGAGGTGATTGCCGTCAAGGCGGCGAGCAGGGCGATGGGCCAGCGTTTCATTGCCTGGCGGGCTGGCCGGGGTAGCTGCTGAACACCTTGCGCAGGAGCGCATCCGCGTCCTTGGCCTGGCGGAGGTCCGTGGTCTGGTCCAACTCATAGTTCAACCACAGCAGGTCGCCAGTTTTCAGATCCACGATGCCGGCGGTCAGATAGCTGATGCCGCCCGGAATGACCACGCCGAGCAGTGCCCCCACGAACATGGCTGCCTTGCGGCTGCTGTTGGAAATGTAATCGGCGCCGATGATGAACAGCGCGGCATCCGTGCCGGACAACTCGGGAAGGAAGGCCAGGCCCGGTCCCAGGGTGTAATCGAAGGATTGTTTCTTGTGGGCCCACGCCGGGTCCGAGTTCTGGCCGGTGAAGAAGGCGTTGCCCGCCACCAGGTCATACAGCGCCATGTGCTGCTCCAGGGTTTCCTGCTGCTCCCTGGAGAGATTCGGGGGGGCGGTGGTTTCCAGTTTCAATTCCCTGGCTAGGGCGGACAGGGTGTCGCGCATGTGGCTGTTCGCCTGCCGCGTCCAGTCCGGCACCTCCTCCACGACGCCCCCGCCCGAGATTTCGGATACACGCACGTCAGGAGCGATCAACAAGAGCTTGCGGGGAATTGTCTCGCTGCCGTTCTCGCGCAGGTTCTTGTGTTTCAGGGCCTTGTCCGGGGTGGCGCAGGCCGCAAGGGCGGCCACCAGGATGACCATCAGTATTCGGGTGACCATATCTGTCATCTCGCGGCTTGGGGATACAGGGGGCGTCAGTTTTTTCCCGTGCTGCCAAACCCGCCTTCACCCCGCTGGCTCTGGCCGAACTCTTCCACCACGGAGAAGTGGGCCTGCACCACGGGCACGATGACCATCTGGGCGATGCGCTCGAAGGGTTCCACGGTGAAGGGTTCCTGGCCCCGGTTCCACAGGGACACCATGAGCTGGCCCTGGTAGTCGGAATCGATGAGGCCCACCAGGTTGCCCAGCACCACGCCATGCTTATGGCCCAGGCCGGAGCGGGGCAGGATCAGGGCGGCGTAGCCCGCATCCTCCAGGTGGATGGCCAGGCCGGTGGGGACGAGCCGGGTCTCCCCGGGGTTCAGGGTGATAGGGGCATCCAGGCAGGCCCGCAGGTCCAGGCCGGCGCTGCCGGGGGTGGCGTAATGGGGAAGCTGGTCGCGGACGCGTTCGTCCAGGATCTTCAGGTCGACTTGCATGGCATTCTCTTGGGGAATGGGGGCTATTGGTAGCGGCTGTTGTACAGCCGGGCGATGTGGGCCACCAGGCGCCGGGCCTGGGTGCGCTTGTCCGCCTGTTCCAGCACGTGCTTGCCGTCCTCGTCCAGGAGGATGAGCTGGACGGCGTCGGTGCCGATGGCCTCCTTCACGTCGTTGGCGACGATGAGGGGCAGGTGCTTGCGGCGGCGCTTCAGTTCGGCGTACTCCTCCAGGTTCTCGCTCTCGGCGGCGAAGCCCACGCAGAAGGGGGGCGTGGGCCGGCTGGCGATGTTGGCCAGGATGTCCGGGTTGGGGGCCAGTTCCAGGGTGAGGATGTGGGCGTCCTTCTTGATCTTCTGCTCGCTGGGGTTGAGCACGTAGTAGTCCGCCACCGCCGCCACGCCGATGAAGATGTGGGCGTCGTCGATGACCGACTCCACCGCCGCCATCATGTCCGCCGTGCTCACCACGGAGATGAAGTTCGCGCCCACGGGCGGCCTCAGACAGGTGTGGCCCGAGACCAGGATCACGTCCGCGCCCGCCTCCAGGGCGGCCCGGGCCACGGCGTAGCCCATCTTGCCGGAGCTGGAGTTGGTGATGCCCCGCACCGCGTCGATGGCCTCGAAGGTGGGGCCGGCGGTGATGACCACCTTCAGGCCCGTGAGGGACTTGGGCTGGAAGCGGGCCTGGAGGGCATCCAGCAGGTCTTCCGGTTCCAGCATGCGGCCGAAACCCGTCTCGCCGCAGGCCTGCTCGCCGCTGTCCGGCCCCAGCAGGGTGACGCCGTCTTCCCGCAACTGGATGGCGTTGCGCTGGGTGGCGGGGGCTTCCCACATCTGCCGGTTCATGGCGGGGGCGCAAAGCAGGGGGCAGTCCCGGGCCAGGCACAGGGTGGAAAGCAGGTCGTCCGCCCGGCCCTGGGCCAGCTTGGCCAGGAAGTCGGCGGAGGCCGGGGCCACCAGGATGGCGTCGGACCCCCGGGTCAGGTCGATGTGGGCCATGCCGTTGTCCACCCGCTCGTCCCACAGGTCGGTGAACACCGGGTGGCCGGTGATGGCCTGGAAGGTGGCGGCGCCCACGAAGTGGCGGGCGGCCTCGGTCATCACCACCTGCACGTCCAGGCCGTCCTTCACCATGAGCCGGGCCAGTTCCGCCGCCTTGTAGGCGGCCACCCCGCCGGTCACCCCCAGGATGATGCGCTTGAGTTTGTGCTCCACGGGCGCTCCCCTCTTCAGAACGGGGGGATTGTAGTTCAGCCCCGGTAGCCCAGGGCGGCGGAGATCTCGGCGGCGGCGGCCGTGACCTTTTCGATCCAGGCGTCCTGGCGCCGTTCCCGGGGGGCGGACACCGACAGGCCCGCCACGGCCTGGCCCTCGGCATCCCGGATGAGGGCGCCGATGCAGCCCACACCGGGTTCCGCCTCCTCGTTGTCCAGGGCATAGCCCTGGGCCAGGGACAGGTTGATGTTCTTCAGCAGCTTGGTCTCGGTGTTCAGGGTATTGGGTGTGAAGACGGGCAGGCCCGTGCGCCGGGCGTAGTCCACCACGGCGGCGCGGCCGTCCTCCCCCAGCATGAGCTTGCCCACTGCGGTGACGTGCAGCGGCGCCCGGCTGCCGATGACCTGTTCCACCCGCATCATGCGCGACGAGGTGGCCCGCTCCACGTACACCACCTCGTCCCCCTGGCGCACCGTGAGGTTCACCGTCTCCCTGAGGGCGTCCCGCAACCGTTCCATGACGGGGCGGGCGATCTCGCGGATGTCGCCGCCCACCCGCACCCGGCCCGCCCAGCGGGAGAGGCGTGGCCCAAGCAGATAGTGGCCGGCCCCGTCACGGGTCACCAGGCCGTGGGCCTGAAGGGCGGCCAGGATGCGGAAGGCGGTGGAGGGGGACAGGCCCGTGTCCAGGACCAGCACCTTGAGGTTGGTGCCTTCCTCATGCAGGGCCAGGGCATCCAGCAGGTCCACGGCCCGGTCGATGACCTGGATGCCGGAGGCGGGAAGGGAAGGGGTGGTGTCGCTCATGATCATCCGGGAGGTTTTTTCCGTATTGTGGAATATTTTCTGTATTGTGGAAAGTTGAGTATTTCACTAGGATTTGGTCCAACCCTGACCGATATCGGAGAAATGCCATGAACGCCGCCCTGACCTCCCTCCAGACCACCCCTGATTTCTGTGCCGGCATGCAGTACTTCGGCGAGCCCTGGCCCGGCTTCCACAGTCTTGCCGCCGAGCCCGCCGTGGATGCCGATATCGGCCGCGTCAAACAGTTGGACGAGGCTGCCGCCTACCAGACCCTGCTCATGGCCGACGCCCTGCGCTACGTGACCCTCCAGGTGTGCGGTTCGAAAGGCTCCGGCCACCCCGGCGGCTTTGCTTCCAGCGCCGAGGCCTATGCCGCCCTGGTGATGCTGGGCCACACCAACATCGTCACCGAGGTGGGCCACCACGCCCCCGGCTTCTACAGCGCCATGTTTCTGGACACCTCCCTGGAGGAGATGGGCATCCGCACCATGGCGGACATGATGGCCCGCTTCCGGGAGAAGCACGGCCTCCTGGGCCACCTGTCCGGCGCCATCCCCGGCTTGCTGGCCCCCGCCGGCCCCCTGGGCCAGGGCCAGCACTTCGCCATGGCCGGCGCCCTGCTGCACCCAGGCACCCTGTTCCCCGTGACCATCGGCGATGGCGGCATGGGCGAGCCCTACGTGCTCAATTCCATGATGCATTTCCACACCGCCTATCCCAAGGTCACCAACTTCCTGCCCACCCTCATCTGGAACGGCTACAGCCAGGAGCACCATTCCATGGTGTCCCGCATGAGCAACGATGAGATGGTGGCCTACTGGACCGGCCACGGCTTCGAGAAGGTGGTGCTGGTGGACGCCAAGGACTTCGATGACGCCGGACAGGCCGGCGCCTACGTGGACTCCACCCGGTTCAGCCACGGCCAGCGGGTGGCCTTCGCCAAGGCCGTGCTGGAAGGCATGGACCGGGCGGCGAAATCCGCGCTGTCCGGCAAGCTCACCGCCTTCATCATCAAGCAGCTGAAGGGCGCCGGCGTCCACACCCTGGGGGCCAAGTCCCACAACCTGTACCCCGCCGACACCCTGGAGGCCCCCCACATCGTCGAGGGTCTGAAGCGCCGTGCCCTGGCGCCGGAGGCCTGGGGCGTGGTGCGGGAGAACTTCGTGCGGGCAGGCGGCGGCCCCGCCGTGAAGACGGCGGTCACCGAGTTCGTGCTGGACATCGCCCCCCTGGGTCCCTTCCCCACCCAGGAGTTCGCCAAGGGCGAGAAGGCGGTCCCGGCCACCGCCATGGGCGCCCTGGCGGCCTGGGTGGGCGGCCAGGACGAGCGTTTCGTGGTGACCAACGC
>CAZREY010000032.1:0-3158 GCA_964599015.1 uncultured Thiobacillus sp. | reverse complement strand
GTAACGGCCGGGTGCGGCGTGATCGGCTTTGTCGACGACGCCCTGAAGATCCGCCACCCCAGCGAGGACCCCCTCTACAACCAGCGGCCCGACGGCCAGGTGTACGAGCCCCTGAACGAGGATGCCTGCGCCGGCCTGGCCGCCGGCCTGGCCCTGTTTGGTTCCCGGGCCCTGTGGCTCAGCTATGAAAGCTTCGCCATCAACGGCTGGCCCATCGTCCAGACCGTCACCCAGGCCATGGCCGAACTGCGCCGCAAGACCCCCTCCATCGTCACCATGTTCACCGCCGGCGCCCTGGAGCAGGGCCGCAACGGCTGGACCCACCAGCGCCCGGAGATCGAGAACTACTTCGCCGCCCAGATGCGCAACGGCAACGTCTACACCCTGTTCCCCTGCGACGCCAACGCCATCCAGGCCGCCTACGAGTACGCCACCAACAGCTACAACAAGGGCATGGTGATCATCGCCTCCAAGTCGCCCCTGCCGGTGTACATGAGCATGAACGAAGCCCGGGACGCGGTGGAGAAGGGCGCCGCCACGATCCATGAGAGCAAGTCCGGAACGAAGGGCACCGTGGTCTTCGCCGTCACCGGCGACATGGTCTATCTGCCCGTGTTCGAGGCCAAGGACAAGCTGGAGGCGGAGGGCTGGCGCGTGCGCATCGTCGCCGTGGTGAACCCCCGCCGCCTGTACCGGCCCACGGACGTGGCATGGGACACCGTGTCGGAGCCGGACAACGCCTTCATGGACGACGACCATTTCAACGCCCTGTTCGACGGCGACGTGCTCCTGGCCGTGAGCGGCGGTCCCTCCGCCAGCCTGGAGCCGGTGCTGCTGCGCACCCGGGCGGGCAAGCGGGACACCTTCGCGTGGAAGCGGGGCGAGACCACCGCCAGTCCGGGGGAGATCATGGACTTCAACGGCATCACCGCCGCGAAGATGGCGGAGCGGGTGAAGTCTCTTTAACGCCCTCCCCCTGGTGGGGCGAGGCGCCAAGACGCAAGGAAATTTGGCCATGACCGACACCAAGATCATCGTCCTCGACGACGACCCCACCGGCTCCCAGACGGTCCACAGCTGCCTGCTGCTGGCCCGCTGGGATGCCGCCACCCTGCGGGAGGCCCTGACGGATCCATCGCCCCTGTTCTTCGTGCTCACCAACACCCGGGCCCTGGGCGCCGAGCAGGCGGCGGCGGTGACCCGCCAGGTGTGCCACAACGTGAAGCTGGCCCTGGCGGACCTGGCCGCGGAGGGCCGGGTGATCCACCCCCTGTTCGTGAGCCGCTCCGACTCCACCCTGCGGGGCCACTACCCCGTGGAGACGGATGTCATGGCGGAAGAGCTGGGCGTGGGCTTGGGGGGCTTCGACGCCCACTTCCTCACCCCCGCCTTCTTCGAGGGCGGGCGCGTCACCCGGGATTCCGTGCATTACCTCATGGTGGACGGCAAGCCCGTGCCCACCTCTGAAACCGAGTTCGCCCGGGACTCCGTGTTCGGCTATTCCACCAGCTACCTGCCCGACTACGTGGCGGAAAAGACCCGGGGGGGCATTCCGGCGGACCGGGTGGAGCGTTTCCTGCTGGATGACGTACGCGCCGGCGTGCTGGACCGCCTCCTGGCCCTCAAAGGCAACGCCTGCTGCGTGGTGGACGCGGAAACCCAGGATGACATGAACCGCTTCGCCGTCGACGTGCTGGACGCCGTGGCCCGGGGCAAGCGCTTCCTGTTCCGCAGCGCCGCCAGCCTGCTCACCGCCCTGGCCCGCCTGCCGCCCCAGCCGGTGGCGGCGGAGGACATGGGCCGCTGGGCCCGGGGCAACTATCCCGGTGCGGTGATCATGGGCTCCCACGTGGGCAAGTCCACGCGTCAGCTGGAGGCCCTGCTCCAGGAGCCGGAGGCGGTGTCGGTGGAGGTGGATGTGGACCGGCTTCTTCCGGACCGCATCCAAAGCGAACGGGAGGCCCTGCTGGAGGAGGTGCTGGGCCAGGCCCGGCGCATCCACGCCCGGGGCGCCACCCCCGTGGTTTTCACCAGCCGGCGGGAGCGCACCTTCGCCGACGAGGCCACGCGCCTGGCCTTCGGCGAGGCGGTGTCCGCCTTCCTCATGGACGTGGTGCGGGGTCTGCCCCGCACCACCGGCTGGCTCATCAGCAAGGGGGGCATCACCAGCAACGATACCCTGTCCAAGGGGCTGGCCCTGGGGGCGGCCCGGGTGCTGGGCCAGATATTGCCCGGCGTGTCGGTGGTGCGCTGCCCCGATGATCACGCCGCCTTCCCGGGCATGCCGGTGGTGATCTTCCCGGGCAACGTGGGCGGCGACGATGCCTTGCGGACGGCCTTCCTGAGGCTGACCCGAAGAGACGCCCAGGCCAAGGCGGCCTGACCGGCGTGGCGCCAGGCGAAAACTGGCATCATCCCGACCCATGTCCCTGTCTCCTGACTTCCTCGCCGCCCTCCAGGCCGCCGTGCCCGGCCGGGTGCTGAGCAGCGCCGAGGCCTGCCGGCCCTACGAGTGTGACGGCCTGTCCGCCTATCGCAAGAAGCCGGACGTGGTGGCCCTGCCGGAGACGGTGGAGGAAGTGCGGGCAATCCTGGGTTTGTGCGGTGAGCACGGCGTGCCCGTGGTGGCCCGGGGGGCGGGCACGGGCCTGTCCGGGGGGGCCCTGCCCATCGAGGGGGGGCTATTGCTCTCCATGGCCAAGTTCAACCGGATACTCCAGATCGACGCCGCCAACCGCACCGCCCGGGTCCAGCCCGGGGTGCGCAACCTGGCCATCTCCGAGGCCGCCGCGCCCCATGGCCTCTACTACGCCCCGGACCCGTCCTCCCAGATCGCCTGCTCCATCGGCGGCAACGTGGCGGAGAATTCCGGCGGGGTCCACTGCCTGAAGTACGGCCTCACGGTGCACAACGTGCTGTCCGTGACCCTGCTCACCCTGGAGGGCGAGCAGCTCACCCTGGGCAGCCAGGCCCTGGACGGCCCGGGCCTGGACCTGCTGGCCCTGTTCACCGGTTCCGAAGGCCTGCTGGGGGTCATCGTGGAGGTGACCGTCAAGTTGCTGCCCCGGCCGGAGCGGGCCCAGGTGCTGCTGGCGGCCTATGACGACGTGGAGAAGGCGGGGGCCGCCGTGTCGGCCATCATCTCCGCCGGCATCATC
>CAZREY010000031.1:314-13761 GCA_964599015.1 uncultured Thiobacillus sp. | reverse complement strand
CGGCTGCTGGCGGAACAGGGCCATCATCGCCAGGAGCTGTGCGTGACCCATTTGCCCCAGGTGGCGGCCCGGGCCGCCCGGCACTACCGGGACAGCAAGACGGATGGGGAGGGGGGGGTGCGCACCCGTGTGAGCCCGCTGGACGATGCCGCGCGCACGGAAGAGATTGCGCGCATGCTGGGCGGCGTGGAGATCACCGAGGCCACCCGCCTGCACGCGGCGGAGATGCTGGGCGCGACGAGACCCCGGGCAACGGAAAAGGCCAAGCGCAAAGGCTGAGCCTCAGGCCGCCTTTTTCTCCTTGGCCTTTTTGCGCAGGTTGGGACAGTTTTCCTTCACGCAGTCCACATAAAGATAGAGGGCGTGTTCCGCCAGCTTGAAGCCCCGCTCGGCGGCGATGGCCTTCTGGCGCTTCTCGATCTCCGGGTCGTAGAACTCCTCCACCTTGCCGCACTGGATGCACAGCAGGTGGTCGTGGTGGCCCCCCTGGTTCAGTTCGTAGACCGCCTTGTCGTTGTCGAAATGGTGGCGGATCAGCAGGCCGGCCTGTTCGAACTGGGTCAGGACCCGGTAAACGGTGGCCAGGCCCACATCCACGTTTTCCAGGACCAGGAGCCGGTACACGTCCTCGGCCGTCAGGTGGCGCTGGTCCGCGTGCTCGAACAGGTTGAGGATCTTGAGGCGGGGACCCGTGGCCTTGAGGCCCATGGTCTTGAGTTGTTCCGTATTTGCCATTGTGTCTGAGAGTGGAATCGGGTCCATAGCGTAGGGATTTGCGCGCTATCATAGCGCGGCTTTCATATTCGACGTTCCGCGCGCCCATAAATGCGATCAGTCCTTCTGCTCCTTCCCATTCTGCTGGCCGGTTGCGGCAGTTGGTCCAATCCCATCGACAAGCTGAAACCCTACAAGATCGATATCCAGCAGGGCAACGCCGTCACCCAGGAGATGCTGGACAAGCTCAAGCCCGGCATGACGCCCTCCCAGGTGCGCTTCATCCTGGGCTCACCCCTGGTGCAGGATCCCTTCCACCCCCATCGCTGGGACTACGTCTACCGTTATCTGAAGGGCGGCAAGATCACCGAGCAGCGCCGGGTCACGGTGGTGTTCGAGGACAACAGGCTCAAGGGCATCGAGGGCGATGTGGTGGCCGCCGGCCCCGCGGCGGAGGCCAGGCCGGAAGGGGAGAAAAAATGAGTGGCGGCGGAATAAAGGTGGTTGTCGCCGGCGCCTCCGGGCGCATGGGCAAGGCCTTGCTGGAGGCCGTGGCAGGGGCCGCCGACCTGCGGCTGCATGCCGCCCTGGAACGGGAAGGCAGCCCCTGGCTTGGGCACGACGCGGGTGAGCTGGTGGGCACCAGCCTGGGTGCTCGCATCACCCACGACGTGGACGGTGCCCTGGATGGCGCGGATGTGCTCATCGACTTCACCCGTCCCGAGGCCACCCTGCAACACCTGAAACTGTGCCAGGAAAAGCGGGTGGCCCTGGTCATCGGCACCACCGGCTTCGATGCCGCCGGCAAGGCGGCCATCGCCGTGGCGGCCAAACGCGTGCCCATCGTCTTCGCCCCCAACATGAGCGTGGGCGTGAACCTGGCTCTCCGGCTGCTGGACATGGCCGCCCGGGTGCTGGACGAAGGCTTCGATGTCGAGATCGTGGAGGCCCATCACCGCCACAAGGTGGATGCCCCCTCCGGCACCGCTCTGCGCATGGGAGAGGTGGTGGCCGCCGCCCTGGGCCGGGACCTCAAGGACTGCGCCGTGTATGGCCGGGAAGGTGTAACCGGGGAACGGGACCCCGGGACCATCGGCTTTGCCACCGTGCGGGGCGGAGACGTGGTGGGCGACCATACGGTGATGTTCGCGGGCATCGGCGAACGCCTGGAGATCACCCACAAGGCTTCCAGCCGAATGACCTTCGCCCTGGGGGCCCTGCGCGCGGCGAGATATCTGAATGGCCAAGCAACGGGCCTGTTCGATATGCAGGACGTGCTGGGCCTTAAGTAATGGTCACCAGCAGGGTATACGTTCTTCGCAAACAGGTTCTAAACTTCGGGCTCGAAACCTTGGGGAAGGGTGCATGCGCATAGCGCACTGGGTGGGGGTGTTGCTGCTCACATGCTGGCCGGTCCTGTCGGCCATGGCGGTGGAGGTCATCGCCAACAAGGGCGTGCCCGTGAGCGAATTGTCCGTGGCCAATGCCCGGGCCATATTCGGCATGCGCCAGGTCAAGTGGCCCGACGGGGCCCTGATCCGCGTCTTCGTGTTGCCGGACACCCACGCCCTGCATGGCGCCTTGTGCAAGGAACGCCTCAACATCTACCCCTATCAGTTGCGCCAGTCTTGGGACCGGCTGGTGTATTCGGGCATGGCCCAGGCCCCCACCGAAGTGGGTTCGGAGGCCGAATTGATCGCCAGGGTGGCCGCGACGCCCGGGGCTATCGGTTATGCCAGCCGGGCCCAAAACAACGAGAAGGTCAGGGTGATTCATGTGGAATAGAGATATGGCCATGGGCATGCTGGCGGCATGCCTCTATCTGCACGCAGGCGCTTCATGCGCCGACGATGACCGTTTGCAGGTGCATGGATTCCTCAGCCAGGCGGCCGTGCACACGGACGAGAACAACCTGGGCGGCAACAGCGAGGGCGGTTGGGGCCTGGATATGCGGGAAATGGGGGTCAACGTTTCCTACCGCCCCAATGCGGACTGGATGTTCTCCGGCCAGGCGCTGGCCCGCTGGGCGGGTTCATCCGACAAAGGCGATCCGCGGGTGGATTACGCCTTTGTGGATCACACCCTGTCCAGTGACGAGCATGGGCGTATCGGGGTGCAGATCGGCAAGGTCAAGAATCCCTACGGCTTCTACAACACCACGCGGGATGTGGCCCATACCCGTTCGGGCATTCTTCTGCCCCAGGCGGTCTATATCGACGAGTTGCGCAATACCTTCCTGGCGGCCCCGGGCATTTCCATCAACGGCAACCAGTATTTTCAGGATGCTTCCCTGGAATGGGCTGTCAACTTCATTCGCCCTGAAGTGGATGCCGAGGCCCTGACGGCGTTCATGGTCAGCCAGCAGCCAGGGCATTTCGAAGGACAGAGTTCCTGGCTTGCCCAGGCCCTGTGGGAACAGGAAGGCGGCCATTGGCGCATCGGCCTGACGCTGGGCAATGTTGAGATGTCTTACAAAGCCGCCTTGCCATTCCCGGCCGATTTGTTCCCCGGCCATCTGGCCCTGCATACCGGGGTGCTTTCCCTGGAGCACAACCGGGAAACCTGGTCCCTCACCGCGGAATATATGCTCACCCGCCAGATTCGGGACGGGTTTATTCCGCTTGCACCCGGCAATTCCTTTGACAAGGATTCGACCGTGGAGGCCGGCTATCTCCAGGGACTTTGGCGTTTCGCTCCCCGCTGGCAGGCCTATGCGCGCTACGAGGCCCTGTACCTGGACCGCAAGGACAAGAACGGCAAGATATTCAATATCGAATCCGGCGGTGCAGTGCCGCCCTGGCAGCGCTTCAGCCGCGACAAGGTAATCGGTGTCCGCTATGACCCCAACAGTTCGTGGGCCCTGTCCGCCGAGTACCACGATGTGGATGGCACGGCCTGGCTGCCACGCCTGGATAACCCCGCTGCCCAGATGCAGCAGCGCTGGCAGATGTTCCTCATTCAGGCCGCATACCGTTTCTGACGGGGCCGGGCATGTTCCTCAGCATCCGTTGGAAGATCATCATCCTGGCCGGTCTGGTCATGGCCGGCATGGCGGGGCTTTTCTCCCTGCAGCAGCAATATGCCCTGACCCAGCAGTTCAGCGCCGACCAGGCCCTCTATCAGGAGCGCCTGCGCGTCATGGCGGGACGGCTGTTCCATACCCAGAACGACCGTCTGCAGGTGTTGGCGCGCATGCTCTCGGAGACGCCGTCCATCCGCGCCGCCCTCAAGGCGGGAGATGGGGCGCGCTTGCGGGAAGCGGTGGAGCCCCTTTGGTCCGAACTGAGCCTGGGGCAAGGGCTTGGCGCGCTGGTGTTCTTTGACCTGGAGCAGCGGGTGTTGGGCCAGTGGGGGGATCCGTCCATTCCCCGGCTCGCGGCCCTGGCCAAGCAGGCGGACAAGAGCGAGATGCCCCAGACCTGGGTGGGATGCGCGGATGCCTGTGTGCATCAGGTCGTGCTGCCAACGACGGAACGGGGCCAATCCCTGGGCAGCGTGGCCCTCGTCACCGGTCTGGAGGGTGTGGTGCTGGACCTGCGGCGCCTGGGCGAGGGTGAAGTGGCCGTGCTGGCCGCGACCCGTGGCACGGTGGCCTCCCGCCTTTCAAACATGCGCGTCATGTCCGTGAGCGGCGGCGAGCCGGCCCGTCTGGTGGTGCAGGCCGCCCAGGCCAAGTTCTGGAACGGGGCCTACGTGCCCGTCGTCATGGGTGAAAACACCTGGCATGTCATGACCTTTGCCCCGGACTTCCCCGGAGACGGATTGCTGCACCTGGGTGTGATCGCCAACGTGACTCCCACCATCCGGGCCATCCAGGTGGCCACCTGGCGCAACCTGGTCTGGGGCGGCGGCGTCCTGCTGCTGGCCCTGGTGGCGCTGTATTTCCTGCTGCGCCCGGCCATGATGCGCATCAAGCGGATATCCAGCCTGCTGCCCCTCCTGGGCCAGGAGCGTTTCGCCGAGGTGGCCCAGGCCATTCCCCATCACTCCGCCCATTGGCTCAAGGATGAAATGCACGGCCTGGAACGCCTGGCCGGTGAATTGGCGCATCAGCTACAGACCCTGGACGCGGCGGACGAAGCCCATGCCGCCGCCCTGGCTGCCCAGGCCTCGCAACTGGAGCAGGAGCGGGACCTGGTGGCGGGCCTGCTGGATACCGCGCCGGTGCTCATCGTCACTTACGGCCAGGATCTGCGCATCCGCATGGCCAATGCCTTCGCCGTCCTGGACAGCGGCCTGAGCCGTGAACAACTGGTGGGCAAGCCCTTCTCGCAGCTCTTCATGAACAATGGCCAGGCGACGGAGCACAAACGCCAGCTGCGGGGCATGCATCCCGGCGACGTCATGCGGGGCGAAGGCAGTTTCGTGCAGGGGGGCGCTCCCCAGCATCAACACCAGCATCGGGACGTGGTCTGGTTCCACTCCTGCCTGGACGATATCCGCGGCGAGCGCCTGTTCCTTTCCGTGGGCCTGGATGTCACCGAGCACCGCCTGGTGGAACAGCGCCTGCAGCTGCTGGTGGACCACGACGGCGTCACCGGCCTGCTCAACCGTCATACCTTCAAGCGTCGGCTGGAATCCCTGCTGGCCAAGGGAGGCAAGGGCGTGATGCTGGTGTGCGACATCGACGAGTTCCGCTCCATCAATGACCTGGACGGCCACGAGGCCGGGGACCGGGTGCTCATCATCTTCGCCCGCCATATACAGCGCCTGGAGCCCGCCCCCCTGTTGTGCGCCCGCATGGGCAGCGACGAATTCGTCCTGGTGTTCCCGGACCTGAACACCGCTGATGCTATCCTCCTGGCCCGCAACCTCAACCGGGTGGCGGCTCAGCAGATCACCGACGAGGAGGGCGCACTCAAGCGCAATCTCTCCGCCAGCGTGGGCCTGGTGCTCTTCCCCGAACACGGCGACACCGCCGACGCCCTGCTGGGCAACGGTGAACTGGCCCTGACCTACGCCCGGGCCAAGGGGCACGGCTCCTGGCACCTCTATTCCGAGCAGGAATCCTACCGGGAGAAGGCGGACCGCCGCGCCTACTGGCGCGACGAGGTGGAGATGGCCCTGGACGAGAACCGCTTCACGCTCCATTTCCAGCCCATCGTCCATATCGCCAGCGGCGAGCTCAGCCACTACGAGGCCCTGCTGCGCATGGTCGGCCGGGACGGCAAGCTGATTCCCCCCGGCCTGTTCATCGACGTGGCGGAAAGCACGGGCCTCATCCGGCGCATCGACCGCTGGGTCGTGGAAGCGGCGGTCATCGTGGCCGCCGGCCATCGGGAGGCCAAGATCGCCCTCAACCTGTCCAGCCGCAGCTTCGACGACGACGTGGCCTTCGAGACCATGCAGGCCGCCCTGGACCAGCATCACGTGGCGGGGGAGCGTCTGATGATCGAGATCACGGAGACGGCGGCCCTGGCCAACTTCTCCGGTGCCAAGCGCATCATGGCCCGGTTCAAGGAGCTGGGCTGCGCCTTCGGCCTGGACGATTTCGGCGTGGGCTACAGTTCCTTCCAGTACCTCAAGGAACTGCCCGTGGATTTCGTCAAGATCGACGGTTCCTTCATCAAGAACCTCACCAAGAACCCGGACGACGTGGTGTTCGTGCGGGCCCTCCACAGCGCCGTGCGGGGCTTCGGCAAGACCACCGTGGCGGAATTCGTGGAAGACGAGGAAACCCTGGCCATCCTGCGGGAGATCGGCGTGGACCACGTCCAGGGCTATCTGCTGGGCCGGCCCGGACCCGATATGGATTGGCGCCCGAGCCAGCCCGCCGAGGTGCCGGCCTAGCCCAGCGGCCGCCCCCGCGAAGGCCCCGTCGACATCCCTCTTGAAGCCTCGCGTCTGACCCCTATCTATCTCCCCGTTCACAACAGGGGAGATACCCAGTCATGACCGAGACCGTCGCCAAGGAAACCCTGGGCTTCCAGGCCGAGGTGAAGCAGCTGCTGCACCTGATGATCCATTCCCTCTACAGCCACAAGGAGATATTCCTTCGGGAACTGATCTCCAACGCCTCCGACGCCGCCGACAAGCTGCGCTTCGAGGCCCTCACCGATGCCGCCCTGTATGAGTCCGATCCGGAGCTGAAGATCCGCGTCAGCGTGGACAAGGAGGCCAGGACCATCACCATCCGCGACAACGGCATCGGCATGAGCCGGTCCGAGGTCATCGAGCACATCGGCACCATCGCCAAGTCCGGCACCAAGGAATTCTTCGGCAGGCTCACAGGCGACCAGAAGAAGGACGCCCAGCTCATCGGCCAGTTCGGCGTGGGCTTCTATTCCAGCTTCATCGTCGCCGACAAGGTCAGCCTCACCACCCGACGCGCGGGCCTCACCACCGAGCATGGCGTGCGCTGGGAATGCAACCTGGAAGGCGACAATGCGGGCCAGTACACCCTGGAGACCGTGGAGAAGGCCGGGCGCGGCACCGAGATCGTGCTGCACCTGAAAGAGGAGGAAGCCGAATTCCTGGAGGAATGGCGCCTGAAGTCCATCATCCGCGATTACTCGGACCACATCGCCATCCCCGTGGAGTTCGTGGACGAAAAGGGTGAAGCGGAGGCGGTGAACCGGGCCAACGCCCTGTGGACACGGGCCAAGAGCGACATCACCGAGGACGAGTACAAGGCCTTCTACAAGCACGTGGGCCACGACTACGAAGACCCCCTGGCCTGGACCCACGTGAAGGTGGAAGGCCGCCAGGACTATACCGCCCTGCTGTACGTGCCCGCCCACGCCCCCTTCGACCTGTGGGACCGGGACGCCAAGACCGGCGTGAAGCTCTACGTGAAGCGGGTGTTCATCATGGAGGACGCCCGCAAGCTCATGCCCGCCTACCTGCGCTTCGTGCGCGGCGTCATCGACGCCGCCGACCTGCCGCTGAACGTCTCCCGGGAAATCCTCCAGGAAACACGGGACATGGAGATGATCCGCAACGGCTGCGTGCGCAAGACCCTGGACCTGCTGGATGACATCGCCGAGAACCGCAAGGAAGACTACGCCAAGGTGTGGGAACACTTCGGCAAGGTGCTGAAGGAAGGCGTGGGGGAGGACCGGGCCAACCTGGAGCGCATCGCCAAACTGCTGCGCTTCCGATCCACCCAGAACGACGAGGAGACCGTCTCCCTCGCCGACTACATCGGCCGCATGAAGGAAGGCCAGGACAAGATCTACTACCTCACCGCCGAAAACCTGGCCGCCGCCAAGTCCAGCCCCCACCTGGAGGTGTTCCGCAAGAAGGGCGTGGAAGTCCTGCTGCTCACCGACCGGGTGGACGAATGGCTGGTCTCCAACCTGTTCGAGTTCGACGGCAAGTCCCTCATGTCCGTGGCCAAGGGCCAGGTGGACCTGTCCGCCATAGCCGGCGAGGACAAGGACGCGGAAGCGAAGGAGGAAGCCAAGGCCGAGGAGGCCAAGCCGTTGCTGGAGCGCCTGAAGAAGGCCCTGGAAGGCCGGGCCAAGGACGTGCGCGTCAGTGCCCGCCTGGTGGACTCCCCCGCCTGCCTGGTGGCCGACGAGGGCGACATGAACCCCAACCTGGCCCGCATGCTCAAGTCCATGGGCCAGGCCGTGCCCGAGACCCCCCCCATCCTGGAAGTGAACCTGGGCCACCCCCTCATGCAGCGCCTGGAAGGGGCGCAGGAGACCCGCTTCGACGAGCTGGCCGGCCTGCTCATGGACCAGGCCGTGCTGCTGGACGGTGGCCAGCTGGCCGACCCGGCGGGGTTCGTGAAGCGGGTCAACGGCCTGCTGTTCGGCTGACTTCCTGGCCTGGACGGCCCATGCCGTCCGGGCCAACCATACCAATGCGCCGCCGTGCCGGGCTGGCTACAGTATCAGTCTCAAACGAGAGGAGCCCGACATGCGCACATGGTTTGCTTTGATTCCCGCCATCCTGCTCAGCCTGGCGGCCCAGGCCGGCGGCGACTACCTGGTGGTGAAGACCGTCCAGGGCAGTTTCGACGACGTGCGGGACGATCTGGTGAACGCCATCGAATCCCGGGGCATCAAGATCAACCACACCAACTACATCGCCGACATGCTGGAGCGCACGGGCAAGGACCTGGGCGCCACCCGGCAGGTGTACGTGAAGGGCGAGCAGGTGGAGTTCTGCAAGTCCGACCTGTCCCGGGCACAGATGGAGGCGGACCCCAACAACATGGTTTTCTGCCCCTACATCATCTCCGTGTACACCACCCCCGCCGACCCGAAGAAAGTCCACGTGGCCTATCGCAAGCCCCTGGCTCCCGGCGGCAGCAAGGCCAGCCAGAAGGCCCTGAAGGACATCGAGAAGCTGCTGGGGGAGATCGTGGCGGAGGTGGTGGAGTAAGCCACCCGGCCGGGCAGGCCATCAATCCCTCAGCAGCGTCACCCGCGTCTCGGCACTGCCCTTGTCGATCTCCAGCAGCACCTCGCAGTACTCCGTCTGCTCCTCCACGGGGGTGGGGTCGTCGGCGCAGCTGCAGCCGGCGATGATGCCGGCGTAGAACAGGCCGGCCTTCACCCGCAGGCGGTCGCCCTCGTCCGTGGTGCTGAGGATCACCGCCTGGGGCGGGGTGTCCGTGGCGTAGCTGCTGCCGGACAGTCCCTGCTGCAGGGGCAGGTCCGCCGGGCCCAGACGGGCGATCTCCGCCTTGAGCACCTCACGGAACTCCGGCGTGCCCCAGGCCTTCAGCGCTTCGCGTAGCTGCATCTTCCGTTCCTTTCGTCTACTTCACGGTGAGGAACACGGCATCCAGCACCGTGCCGTCCTCGGCATGAAGGGTAACCCGGTGGGCGCCCTTGCGGGGCGGCCAGAGCAGTCTGCCGCCCGTTTCCAGCCAGGCGGCGTCGGGGAGCTGTCCATCGATCTGCCAGAAGAGCCCCGGCCGGGGCGGAACCGCCCGGAAGGAGACCTGCTGATGGTCGGCCGGGATGTCCGGGTCCAGGGCCAGGACGGCGCCGCTGCCGGGGCCTTCTATGCGCACCTGCCGTTCCGCCGCCTGGGCAAGCGTAATCACTTCCTGGCCCGTGCCGGCGAGGAAGACTTCCTGGCGCTCCGGCTCCATGGGGGGCGTGTAGCGGATGACGCGGCGTTCCACGCCTTCGGGCATCTCCGGCGGGGTGGCGGGCTGCTCGGCCTGCAGGGCATTCATCACCGTCTGCCACACGGGGGCGGCGCCGGAGATGCCGGAGACGTCGTGCATGGGGGCGCCGGAGGCGTTGCCCACCCACACGCCCACGGTGTACCTGGGCGTGTAGCCCAGGCACCAGTTGTCCCGCATGTCCTTGCTGGTGCCCGTCTTCACGGCGGCCCAGCCCCGGGTTTCCAGGGGGCTGGCCAGGCCGAAGGCAAGGGCCCGGGCGCCCTTGTCGGCCAGGATGTCGCCGATGATCCAGGCGGCGGGACTGGACATGACCCGTTTCCCGTCGCGCCCTGACGGGCGCTGCCCTCTCCCCGGCCCTCCCCCATAGGGGGAGGGGGAACTGGTTGCGGGCAGCCAGGCCACGGGCTTGAGCAGACCGCCGTTGGCCAGGGCCCGGTAGGCGTTGGCCAGATCCAGCAGCGTGATTTCACCGCCCCCCAGGGCCAGGGCGTAGCCGTAGAAGTCCGCGTCCTCCTTCAGGGTGGCCAGGCCCAGGTCCCGCAGGCGCTGGAGGAAGCGCTCGCCGCCCGCCAGCACCAGAGCGCGCACGGCGGGCACGTTGAGGCTGGAGCCCAGGGCGGTGCGCACGCTCACCCAGCCCTTGAAGTCCCGCGCGTAGTTCTGGGGCACGTACTGCCCCGTGGGGGTGTCCAGGGCCAGGGGGCTGTCCTCCAGGGGCGAGGCGGCGGTGAGCAGGCCCTGCTCGATGGCCAGGCCGTAGAGGAAGGGCTTGAGGGCGGAGCCGGGCAGCCGCGGCGAGGTTACGCCGTCCACCTCCGGGCTCAGGGACGTGAGTCCGCTGGCCCCCACGTAGGCCAGGATCTCGCCGCTCCGGTTGTCCAGCACCACCACGGCGCCGTCCTCCACCTGCCGGCCCCTGAGCTCCGCCAGATGACGCTGCAGGGCCTCGGCGGCGATGCGCTGGAGCCTGGCATCCAGGCTGGTGCGCAGGATTTGCCCGCCCTTGAGGGGCCGAGGAAGACGGGTGACGAGTTGCCGCGCGAAGTGGGGCGCCAGCTGGGGTTCCACCTCGATGCGGGGCGGGCCGGAGAGGGCCATGCGGGTCAGGCGCTGGACCTGGGCGCAGGCGGGCCGGGGCTTGGGCAGCTGGTCCGCCACGCCGCAGGCCCGCTTGCCCACCACGGCCGGATCGGCGTTGGGGCCCCGCAGCAGGGCTGCAAGCAGGCTGGCCTCCGCCTTGTTGAGGCCCGAGGGATGCTTGTGGAACAGGCCTTCGGCGGCGGCGTGGATGCCCGCCAGCTCGCCCCGGAAATTCACCCGGTTCAGGTAGGCCTCCAGGATCTGCTGCTTGGTCCAGGTCTTTTCCAGGGCCCGGGCCTCCTTCATCTGGTCCCACTTCTGGCCCAGGCTGCGGCCGCCGGCGGGGCGGTGGAGGTCCGGTTCCAGCAGGCCCGCCAGCTGCATGGTGAGGGTGGACGCACCTCGGTGGCTGGCGCCGGACAGGTTGTCCCACATGGCGGAGACCACGGCGCGCCAGTCCACGCCGGCATGCTCCATGAAGCGCCGGTCTTCCGAAACCAACAGGGCCTGGGTCATGGCGGGGGAGAGTTCATCCAGCTTCACCCAGGGCAGGCGGCGCACCTTGTCGTTCACCCGCAGGGTCTGGATGGCCTGGCCGTGGCGGTCCAGCAGCCAGGCCTCGGAGGGGATGTGGGCGGCCCGCACCGCCTGGAAGCTGGGCAGGGCGGCCAGGGCGGGGAGGGTGAGTGCCAGGAGTAGGAAGAGCGCCAGGCCGTAAAACATTCGGCGGCCATTCTGGCCGCCGCCCTCTCCCCGGCCCTCCCCCAGGGGGGGAGGGGGCAGGTACGCCCTCACGGCTTCACTTCCACCGTGGGTACGGGGGTTTCCCCGAACAGTTCCGGCGCGTACATGGCCTCCACCCGGGCGGGGGGCAGGTTGAAGCGGCCTTCGTTGTTCAGGCGCAGGGTGTATTCCACGCTGAACCGGCCCTTGGGCACGAAGCGGTAGTAGGCCCGGAAGCTGTCGTGGGTGCGCTCTTCATACGCAGGCCAGATCCAACCTTTTTTCTCTTCGCCGCCCGAGAGCAACGCGGAATCACCGCCCAAACCCGTGCCCAGGATGGTGGCCCCGGCGGGGATGGGGTCCAGCAGGGCCACCCAGCCCATGTCCGTCCGGGCATCCACCGTGAGCTTCACCCGCAGCACGTCGCCCCGGTGCCAGGTACCGGCCTGGCTCTGGCTGACGGGAATGACTTCCCGGGTGACGCGGTAGCCCGCATCCAGGGGGGCCTTGAGGGGAACGGCCGCCTGGCTGGAGATCGTGACCCAGGGCCGGCCCTGGCCTTGATGGACCACTTGCAAGGCCTGGGGAGCGGCAGGCCAGGGCAGCAGGCCGCCGGCGGCGGGTTTGCTCCAGTCCTGCACCACGCTCCGGGTATCCAGGTTGGCCCGGCTCTGGCCGGTGACGGCATGGGTTTCCAGTTTCTCCGAGAAGGTACGGGTGGCCACCACGCCCCAGGCGTTGGCCACGGTGGTGTGCCAGTGGCCCCGCTGCTGGCGGGCCAGGGCGCCGGCCATGAGGCGGCCGGCGTCGGCGGGCTGGGTGGCCGGGTCCTCCAGGGCCGCCAGGATCACCCGGTTGGCGTTCACGTCGCCGTGGGTCATGAGCCACCACCAGGCGTCCGTGCGCTCGGTGGAGAAGCCCATGACCGTGCCGGAGAAGTTGAGCCGCGCCCGCAGGATGGTGCGTGCCTCCCGCAATCTGGCCGCCCCGTCAGGCAGGCCGGGGCTGCGCGCCAGGATGTCGATCCAGTCCAGCAGGGCGGAGGTGGGCCACAGGTTGGGGGTGAGGCTGATGCTGTCCAGCCATTCGGCCCGCACGGTGTAGTCCGGGTGGTTCTTGGCATGGCGGGCCAGGGCCGCCATGGCGGCCAGCTTGCGCACCGCCAGGTCCGCCGTGGCCAGTTCCGAATTGCGCACCACGCGGCCGGTGACGAAGCCCTGGAGTCCTTCCAGCATGCGCACCCGGGCCTCGAGGGGCAGTTCCAGGCCGGCGGCCTCGCTGATGCCGAGCAGGTAGGCGGTGAGGACGTCGCTGCCCTGGGACAGGTCCGGCCAGTACCTGGCCAGGCCGTCCCGGTCCAGGTAGGCGGGCAGGGCGTCGGCGACGGACTTCCACAGGCCTTCGTCCTGGAGGGCCACGGCCCGGGAGGCCTTCTGCTCCAGGCAGGTCCAGGGGTAGTCCGCCATGTATGCCTTCACCCCCGCCAGGTCGCCCGCCAGCCTGGGCTGGAACTTCACGCCCACGCCGCCCCGGCCCGGCAGGGCGTCGGCGGGCTGCTTCACGGGGACTGATAACGTGCCATCCAATTGGGCGAGAGTGGCCTGGAACGTGCGCACCGGCACGGCCTCCTTTACCTGCTGGGTGATCTTCAGGCGGTCGCTGGCGGTCGAGTTGTCCCGGGCCTTGGCCGTGATGTCCCACACCAGCTTGTCCACGCCCAGGGGCACGTCCACAGGCAGGGCCAGTTCCTTGCCCTGGCCCGGGGCCAGGGTTTCCGTGAGGGCGGGCAGGGCCTGGCCGTTGAGGCGGGGGGTGACGTCCACGGTGAGGGTGTCGTCG
>CAZREY010000031.1:0-304 GCA_964599015.1 uncultured Thiobacillus sp. | reverse complement strand
CCACGGCGGTCTCCGCCTGATCCTGCCGGTAGTCCAGCTCGCTGGTGAGCCCCTTGTCGTAGCGCAGCTTCCGCAGGCCCAGGGCCTCCTCCCGGGTGGACAGGGTCTGTCGGGCGATCTGGAGCTGCTGGTCCTGTCCCCGCAGGGTGAAGTAGGTCTTGAGCCGGTCCCCTTCCCGCACCAGGGGCGCGGCGCCGGACAGGAGCTGCAGGTCCTGGGTGACGCCCACGCTGGCCTCGCCGGTGCCGAAGCGGCCCACGCTGGCGTTGGCCACGGCGACGATGCGGAAGCGCGTGAGGCTGTC
>CAZREY010000030.1:0-14018 GCA_964599015.1 uncultured Thiobacillus sp. | reverse complement strand
CAAGTTCCGCAGCATGCGTACGGACGCGGAAAAGGAATGGGCCCCGGTCTGGGCTCGCAAAAACGATGACCGCACCACCCGGGTTGGCCGCTTCATCCGCCGTACCCGCATCGATGAACTGCCCCAGACGCTGAATGTGTTTCTCGGCCATATGAGCTTCGTCGGCCCTCGGCCGGAACGCCCTTTTTTTGTCAATGAACTGGCCGAGCAGATCCCTTATTACCACGCCCGCCACAGCGTCAAGCCCGGCATCACGGGCTGGGCCCAGGTCAAGTTTCCCTATGGCGCCAGCGTGGAGGACGCCATGCACAAACTGCAGTACGACCTTTATTACGTGAAGAATCACAGCCTTTTCCTGGACCTCATGATCCTGTTGCAGACAGCCCAGGTCGTTGTGTTGGGCAAGGGAGTCCGCTGAGGTGGAACTCGCGGCCGCAAGCTACGGCCTGGCCGCCATCGCGTTTCTTCTCCTGGGCCTGGCCTCCCGGGGCCGGGACGGTCCACCCGGCGTGCCCGGCGTGGCCGTACCTGCCCTGGCCAGCGCCCTGTGGGCGGGCATCGTGGCCACGGAGTCCATTCTGCAGGCCGGACGGGAGTTGGCCGGTCTGGCCGAGCTGGGGAGAAACCTGGTCTGGATCTGGTACCTCTGGCGCAACCTGCATGCCATGCGTGCAAAAAATCAAGGCAAGGACTCCCTTGCCTTCCTGGGCAGACCCCTTGCCTGGCTGGCCGCCATCGCCGCGCTTTCCCAGATGGCTGTGCTGTTGTTTCCCCATCCCTCCCTCAGTTACTGGGCGAGCGCGGTCATTCCTGCCGTGCTGTCGGTGGCGGGCTTGGTGCTCGTGGAGCAGTTTTATCGCAATGCCTCGGTCCAGGAACGCTGGGCCATCAAATACCTGTGCATTGCCCTGGGCGGCACCTTCATCTTCGATTTCTACCTCTATTCGGAGGCCATGCTGTTCTCGGCCTTTGACAAAGCGGCCTGGAACGCGCGGGGCCTGATCAACGCCCTGCTGGTCCCGCTCATCTGGGTATCCCTCAAGCGACGCATCCAGACCGATCTGAAGGTGGCCATCTCTCACCGCATGGCTTTCCACACCATCAGCCTGCTGGGCACAGGGCTTTATCTCATGCTCATGGCCGCCGCCGGCTACTACATCCGCCTGGTGGGGGGAGACTGGGGCCACATTCTGCAGACCGTCTTCCTGTTCGGCGCGGTCCTGCTCCTGCTGCTGGTGGTCTCATCCGGCACCGCCCGGGCCCGCCTCCGGGTTTTCCTGTCGAAACACTTCTTCCGCTATCGCTACGACTACCGGGAAGAATGGTTGCGCTTCACCTCCATGCTGACCGAAGGCGAGCCTGGCGGCCAACTGCATGAACGGGCCCTCCACGCCATGGCACGCCTGGTGGACAGCACCGGCGCCGGTCTATGGTTGCGTCAGGATCACGGGCCCTATCGCCGGGTAGCCGAATGGAACTTCGCCACGGTGGATGGCCAAGTGGACGGCGATGACCCCTTTGCGCGTTTCATGGAAACACGCAACTGGGTGCTGGACCTGAATGAATGCCGCGAACAGCCGGAACAGTTGGAAGACGCGGCATTGCCCGACTGGCTGAAGAATGCCGGGGAAGCCTGGCTGGCCATTCCCCTGCTCTGGCACGACCGCATGCTGGGCTTCATGGTCCTGGGCCCCTCCCTGGGCAAGGTCAGCTTCAACTGGGAGGTGAGCGATCTATTGAAGACCGCAGCCCGTCAGGCCACGGCCCACCTGGCCCAGGCCCAGGCGTCGGAAGCCCTGACGGTGGCACGCCAGTTC
The DNA here is from genome assembly GCA_964599015.1 of uncultured Thiobacillus sp. Classification (GTDB taxonomy): domain Bacteria; phylum Pseudomonadota; class Gammaproteobacteria; order Burkholderiales; family Thiobacillaceae; genus PFJX01. Next base: position 12,201 of record CAZREY010000030.1, on the reverse strand, counting down.
GAGTCCTTCAACCGGGCCGCCGCCTTCGTGGTGCACGACATCAAAAACCTGGTGGCCCAACTCACCCTGCTGCTGGCCAATGCGGAAAAGCACCGGCACAAGCCGGAGTTCCAGGAAGACATGCTGGCCACCATAGAAAGCTCCGTGGCCCGCATGAATCGCATGCTTACCAAGCTCAGGGACGAGCCCAACCAGGCAAAGACGGGCACCGTGTCGCTGGACGCCCTCCTGCAGGAAGTCATACGCAGCAAGAACGCTTACAGCCTGAAGCCCACGCTGGACATCGAAGCCACCGGCCTGCTGGTCCTGGCCGAACAGGAAAAACTCACCCGGGTCATTGGGCATATCGTCCAGAACGCCATCGAAGCCACACCATTTACCGGGAAGGTGGGTGTTACACTTTCCCGTCAGGGCAACTGGGCTGTAATCAATGTCGTGGATACGGGTGCGGGCATGGACGACGACTTCATCCGGGAGGGTCTGTTTCGACCGTTCACCTCCACGAAAGGCACGGGAATGGGCATTGGCGCCTACGAATGCCGGGAATATATTCAAGAATTGGGCGGCAACATCCTGGTGGAAAGCCGGGTGGGGCCCAGCCCGAGGCAAGGCACCCGCTTCACGATTCGCCTTCCCCTGAATGACGAGGAGATCACGCAAGCATGAGCGAGAAGGCACCCAAGATTTTGCTGGTGGAAGACGACATCGGTCTTCAGAAGCAGATCAAATGGAGCCTGGATGACTATGAGGTCGTTGTCGCCGGCGACCGGGAAACGGCCCTCAACCAGATCCGTCGCTTCGAGCCTGCCGTGGTCCTGCTGGACCTGGGCCTGCCGCCTGATCCGGACGGCGCCACGGAAGGGCTCGCCGCCCTGCAGCAGATCCTGCAACTCGCCCCAGGCACCAAGATCATCGTCGTCACCGGCAACCAGGACCGAACCAACGCAGTCAGAGCCATCGGCCTGGGCGCCTTCGACTTCTACCACAAGCCCTTCGAGGAACAGATACTCAAGCTGGTCATAGAGCGGGCCTTCAAGGTCCACGAACTGGAGCGCGAAAACCGCGCCCTGTCCGCCCGCAACCGGGCGGAACCCCTGCAAGGCCTCATCACCAACGATCCGGAAATGCTCAAGGTCTGCCGCATGGTCGAAAAGGTGGCGCCCAGCGACGCTTCCATCCTGCTGCTGGGCGAATCCGGCACGGGCAAGGAAGTCCTGGCCCGTGGACTGCATGACCTCTCTCCACGCGCCAAGGAGCGCTTCGTCGCCATCAACTGCGCGGCCATTCCGGAAAACCTGCTGGAATCGGAACTCTTCGGCTATGAGAAGGGCGCCTTCACCGGCGCCGCCAAGCAGACCATCGGCAAGATCGAATATGCCGACAAGGGCACCCTGTTCCTGGACGAAATCGGCGACCTGCCCATGCCGCTACAGGCCAAGCTCCTGCGTTTCCTGCAGGAACGCGTCATAGAACGCCTGGGCGGCCGGGGCGAGATTCCCGTGGATGTGCGGGTCGTGGCCGCCACGCACCAAAATCTGTCCGAACTGATCAAGACCGGCAGCTTCCGCGAGGATCTGTTCTACCGGCTATCCGAAATTTCGGTCAGGATTCCCCCGTTGCGTGAACGCCAAGGTGACAAGGCCCTGCTGGCCCATGCCTTCCTGGAGCGTTTCAACCACACGCAAAAACGCAGCCTGCGCGGCATCGCGACCGATGCACTGCAGGCCATCGAGGCCCATCCCTGGCCCGGAAATGTGCGTGAAATGGAAAACACCCTCAAACGCGCGGTCATCATGGCGGACGGCGCCCAGATCACCTGCGAGGATCTGGGGTTGGCACCGGCCGTCGTCGCTGAAGAACAGCCCCTGAATCTGCGCCAGGTGCGCGAGGAGGCGGAACGCAACGCCGTCACGCGGGCCATCGCCCGCAGCAACGGCAACATTGCCCAGGCGTCCGAACTACTCGGAGTATCACGCCCAACGCTTTACGACCTCATGAACCGGTTTGGCATGAAATAAGTGATAGCGCTTTGATCACTCCATCAACACTTGAAAACCTACAAGACATTTGGGGATAAACAAATGAGGTATGGCATCCGTCTGTTCCGTATTTCCAGCATCACACTCGCCTTGGCCCTGGGACTGGCGGCTTGCGGCAAATCACCGGAGCAGCACTTGGCGGAAGGTCGCAAACTGGTCCAGCAAGCCGACTACAAGGCTGCGGTCCTGGAACTCAAGACCGTCCTGCAAGAGCAGCCCTCCAATCGCGAGGCTCGTTTGTTGCTCGGGCAAGCCCAATACCATGCGGGGGCCTATGCGGCGGCCCACAAGGAACTCGAGAAGGCTTTGGAACTGGGGGCCACACAAGACCAGGTCCTGCCTCTCCTTGCCCAATCCCTGGTCCGATCCGGGGAACACCAGAAAGTGCTGGATATACCGATCCCTTCGGTCGGACTGACTCCCCGTTCCCTGGCCATTTTGCATACAGCGCGCGCCGAAGCACTGCTTTCCAGTGGCAAACGCACGGAGGCCGACGCGGCCATGGCCATGGCTCAGCAAGCCGAACCTAAGCTGCCTAATCTCCTCCTGCTTCAGGCCAAACTTGCCCTAGCAGAAAAACGCCAGGATCAGGCTGCGCAACTGGTCGAGGCAGCACTCCGCGAGGATGCAACATTCAGTGATGCGCTCTATCTCAAAGCCAGCCTGCTTCAGACCGAAAACAAACCAGACGAGGCCATCAAGCTCTACCAGCAGATCGTGGCCAACGATGCAACAGAGTTTCGAGCCCATCTCGCCATTGCAAGCCTCCATATGCGAAGAAAGAATATGGAAGCGGCCGAGAAGGCAATCCAAGCAGCCGAGAAGGTGGCCGGACAAGTCCCGCTGGTCAAATACGCACGCGGGGCGTTTGAATTGCAGCGTGGCAAGCTGGACAAAGCCAATAGTGCGTTCCTGGATGTGCTGCGGGTGATCCCCAATCATCTGCCCACTGCATTGGCCTACGCCATGACCAGCTATGGCTTGGGCAACTACGAGCAAAGCATAAAATCCGCTGGCAAGGTTTTAAACGCCATGCCCAACAATCTGTTCGCCGCAAAGGTACTCGCCGCCGGTCAACTCAAGCTTGGCGACGCCAAGGAAGCCCTCAAGACCATTGGTCCCTTCCTGAACAAGCATGGTGACGATGCCAAGTTGCTGACTCTGGCCGGCGAAGCTTATTTCCAGTTGAAGGATCTCAACAAAGCCATGGGATACCTGGACAAGGCCGCGGTGTTGGAGCCGGAGAGCCCCAACATCAAAACCCGTCAGGCAGCAGGCCACCTGCTCCTGGGGGAAGGCAAGGAAGCGCTGTCAGACCTTGAGCGTGCCGCCAGCTTGAGTGAAAAGCCCGGCCAAGCGGACTTGGCACTGGTGGTAATACACCTCAGAGGCAAGGAATTCGACAAGGCACTCCAAGCCGTTTCCGACCTGGAGAAAAAGGCCCCCAACAATCCCCTTGTCCACAATCTGCGAGGAACGGCCCTCTTGGGCAAACAGGACAAGGCCGGAGCCAGGAAAGCTTTTGAGAATGCCCTGGCACTGGACCCCAAGTTCCACCCGGCCGCCGCCAACCTGGCTCAACTGGATATTGAAAACAAGCAACCGGCAACGGCGAAGAAGCGTTTTGAGGCACTGCTGGACCAAGACGCAAACAATCTGCAGGCAATGCTGTCATTGGCTGAACTTGCCTTGTTCAACAAGCAGGAAAAAGAGCATTTGTCCTGGCTGGAAAAAGCTGCCAAAGCCCACCCCAAAGCCCTGCAGCCAAAAATTTTGCTCACCAGGTATTACCTAAGCAAAAAAGATTTTGCCAAGGCCATTGAAACCGCGCGGAAAACATACAAAGACAATCCAGAAAACCCGCACGCCCTCAACCTGCTGGGTGCGACCCAAATGGCAAGCCAGGACGTCAAATCTGCGGTCGAGACCTATACAGAACTCACCCAAAAGGCGCCTAACTCCCATGACGCTTATTTGCGTCTGGCACTCGCGCAGGTCGCCGCAAAAAACCCGGCGCCCGCTCGGGACAGTCTGAACAAGGCATTGCAGTTGAAACCCGATTTCATCGCTGCGATGTATGCCGCGTTGGGACTGGAGATGGCCGACAAGAAGCCTGACGCCGCCCTGCAGTGGGCCAAGAAAATCCAATCTGCCCAACCTAGATCCCCGCTGGGTTTCGATCGCGAGGGCGATGTCCTCATGGCCCAACAGCGCTATGCTCAGGCCGCCAACGCCTACCAGGCCGCGCTGGAAAAAGGCACCGGTACACAAGGACTGATCAAGCTCCATGGAGCGCTCATGCGCGCAGGCAACACCAAGGCAGCACAATCCAAACTGGATGCCTGGGTCAAGTCCCACCCCAAGGATATCGATGCCCGGGTTTATGCCGCGGGCCTGTTCATGCGGAACGGTCAGGACAAACTGGCCGTTGCCCTGTATGAAGAAATCCTTCGTCAGCAACCCACCCATGGATTGGCGCTCAACAATCTGGCCATCCTCTACCAGAAAGCGGGGGACGCCCGTGCGTTGCCGATCGCCGAGCAGGCACTCAAGCAGGCGCCGGACCACCCCGGCATCCAGGACACGGTGGGCTGGCTTCTGGCCGAGAAAGGCCAACTGCCTCGCGCCCTCGATCTGCTACGCTCTGCCGCCGGCAAGGCGTCAGAGGTTCCCGCCGTGCGCTACCACTATGGCGCGGCCCTGGCTCGGGCGGGCAGGAAAGCGGAAGCCCGGAAGGAACTGGAGGCCTCCCTTGCCAGCGGACGTCCCTTCGCCGAAATGGAAGCCGCGAAAGCCCTGCTTAAGGACCTTCGGTAACCGTCCGGAAATGCCTTGAAGCCGGGTCATGGCATCGTCAGCATCATTGCATCTCATATGGCTTGATCTGCGGCTGGCCCTGCGCAACATTCTGCGACAGCGGCGCCGGAGCCTCACCGCAATCGCCGCCATCGGCTTCGGTGTCATTTCATTGATGCTGGCAGCCGGCTATATCGAATGGACCTATTGGTCGATCCGCGAGGAATCCACCACCAATCAGATAGGACATATTCAGATAACGAAGCCGGGCTACCACGAGAACGGCCTGTCTGACCCGTTTGCCTACCTGCTGCCCGGGACGGTTGCCGGGTTGGACAAGCTGGCGAAGCTGCCCCAGGTGAAAAGCGTCGCCCCCCGTCTCACCTTCAATGGCCTCGTCAGCCACGGGGAGAACACCTTGTCCTTCATCGGTGAAGGCATTGACCCCGACAAGGATCCGTACTCCAGCAACATCCTCGTGGTCGAGGGCAGGCTGCTGTCCGTCGATGACCCTCGTGGCATCGTGCTTGGCGCTGGGTTGGCCGCAAATCTCGGCGTGAAGACGGGCGACACCATCGTCCTGCTTTCCAACTCAGCAACCGGGGGCATTAACGCGGTGGAGGGCATGGTACGCGGCCTCATTTCCACCTCCATGAAGGATTTCGACGACAACATCCTGCGGATCGGCATCGGGATGGCAAGGCAGCTCCTGCGCACGGATGGCGCACACCTGTGGGTGACTACACTGCGAGACACGGAAATGACCGGCAAGGTCATGGATAAACTCCGGGAAGAGTCCTGGTTCAGCGGCATGGCGGTCACGCCATGGACCCGGCTTGCCGACTATTACAACAAGACCGTGGAGCTTTTCTCGCGCCAAGTAGGCGTGGTCAAGCTCATCATCGGCCTCATCATCGTGCTCAGCATCAGCAACACCATGACCATGAGCGTCATGGAGCGGACACAGGAAATTGGCACCGCCATGGCCCTGGGCCTGAGGCGCCGGCGCATCCTCAGCCTGTTCCTGCTGGAAGGCGGCCTGCTGGGCGTCCTGGCCGGCCTGATCGGCATCGGCCTGGGCTACCTGCTCGCCCTCCTGATCTCCCACATCGGCATTCCCATGCCTCCCGCCCCAGGCATGTCCCGCGGCTACATTGGCCACATCATCATAACGCCAGGCATAGCCATAGATGCCCTGCTGCTGGCCATCAGCACGACCCTGCTCGCCAGCCTGTACCCTGCCTGGCGGGCGGCGCGCCTGAACATCGTCGACGCCTTGCGTCATAACCGCTGAGGCCTGACTGTCCATGTGGAAGCTCGCCATAAGAAACGTGCTGCGCCACAAGGCAAGGACGGCCATGACCCTGCTGGCCATCATCGTCGGGGTCATGGGTCTGATATTGAGCGGTGGTTTTGTGCAGGATATTTTTACCCAACTCGGAGAGGTGCTGATCCGTTCCCAATCCGGGCATATTCAGGTCGCCAGGGAAGGTTATTACGCTCGGGGCGCCCGCAGCCCGGAAAAATTTCTCATCGAAAATCCCGACCCCATCCGAGAAATGATCCGGCGCTCCCCCAAAGTCGACGATGTCATGGGACGGCTCTACTTTTCCGGACTGCTGAACAACGGCCGGTCGGACCAGCCCATCATCGGCGAGGGGATCGAGGCCCAGCGTGAGGCCAAACTGGGCAGCAGCCTGGTGATCGCCTCAGGCCGGCAACTGCGCGATGAAGACGCCCACGGCATGATGTTGGGGCACAGCCTGGCCCGTGCGCTGAAACTCAAAACCGGGGACTGGGCCACATTGGTCATCAATACCCCGGACGGCGCGCTCAATAGCATGGAATTTGAAATAGTCGGGACATTCCAGACATTTTCCAAAGACTATGACGCCCATGCGGTGCGCATCAATCTAGCTGCGGCGCAGGACCTGCTGGCGACGTCTGGCGTAAACACCCTGGTGCTCTCCCTCAGAAAAACGGAAGATACCGACACGGTGGCAACCGACCTGCTTGCGAAGCTGGCCGGCGAAGGCCTGGAGGTCAATACGTGGCGCAAGCTGAACGACTTCTACACCAGCACCGTGGAAATGTATGACGCCCAATTCGGGGTGTTACGCATCATCATTCTGCTCATGGTGCTGCTATCCGTGGCCAACAGCGTCAACATGAGCGTGTTCGAGCGGGTCGGCGAGTTTGGCACCATGATGGCCTTGGGCAATCGTGCCAGCCGCGTTTTTGGGTTGATCATCGCGGAAAATGCCATTCTGGGTGTAGCCGGTGCCATTGCCGGCAGCTTGCTGGGTATTCTCCTCGCCTTGGCCATATCAGCCGTCGGCATCCCCATGCCACCCCCCCCCAACGCGGATCTGCCCTACACCGCGCGCATCAGCATCGTGCCTTCGGTCATCGCCGGGGCATTTGTCGTGGGCTTTGTCGCCACCGTCCTGGCCGCCGTTATGCCCGCTGCCCGGGTGCGCAGAATCCCTGTAGTGGATGCCTTGCGCCAGAACATCTGAGGCCCAGCCCTCCCAAGAAGCACGCCCGGCCGGCCCAGGCATTCTTGCACCCCCGTGGTGTGGGCTGGGCGTAGCCTGGCCCTGGGGGCGCTAAAAATCGTAGCGCACCTCCGCGTAAGCCCGGTCCTGGTCGTCATACTGGCCGAAGAAACCGGTATCCGGCCCACCGAAGATATCGACCCCAAGGGTCAGCTTCCAGTTGGGACGGAAGCCCCAACTCACCTTGGGTCGCGCCATCCAGTCAGAGCGATTCAAGCTGTGCATCAAGAGCAGTTCCGCTCGCCACTTGTTCGGCAAGGCACGACTGAGAAAGAGCGACACGCCGCTTTCCACCTCGTCAGGCAGCACGTTTGGATTGTGGTCGAAGATGAGGCTCTGGAAAAACTGGGTGTTTACCCGGGTGTCAGCGTCCGGATTGAAATCCAGGCCCACCGCCCAGTCCAGCATGGGCTGCTTGACCGCATCGCCGGTGGTGGTGAGGTTAAGTCGACGCCCGTGGGTGTAGACAGCCTCGGCCTTCATCACCATGGGCCCCAAATCCTTGGCCACGCTACCGCCCAGTTGCCAGATACGGTCATGCCTGGGCTGATAGGTGTTGGGCGCCACCTGATAGTAGCTGGCGGAACCATTCATGCTGGTGTAGTAGAAGCCAGATACATCCCAGCCGTCCTTCAGACGACTCACGCGGGCACCAAAGTTGGTATGGTCAAGGCCATTTCCGGGTTTGTCCTCCTTGAGAAAGGTAGGCACCCCCGGCACGGGCGGATAGGGATAGAAGTCGGCCCCTTCCCCGGACGCCGCGAAATTGGCCGGCCTGCCGATCTCGTCATAACTGGGGAAGGGAATCCAGACCAGCTCCGCGTAATAGTCATCGGCGAAATATTCCGCCCGGGCCGCCCATTGCGGGATACGCATGACCTGGAAGTCCGGCAGGATGAACTCGCGCAGATCCTTGGCTGATACCACATCCGCCAGGAACATCCCCACCAGTTCGCCCCACACGATGTGTTGCCGGCCCAGCCTCCACTCCCAGCCCCCCGCGGAAAAATCCAGATAGGTTTCCCGCAGGTGGAATTCGGCGCGCTGGTCGTCTCGCACCTGGGGCTGGTAGAAATCACTGTTCTCGAAGACGGCGTTGTAATCGACGCGGCCCGAAACTTTCCAGGTGCCGCCGCCCTGGAGTCTCCCCTGGGTGCCCAGTTCAAGCCGACCCAGGACCTTCGACCAATGGGCCGGGCTGGCATAGGTCCGGGCCAGTTCGGTTTGAAAATAGCCTCGCACTGGCACCGGCTCCTGACGAGCCATGGTGTCGGCCTTGTCCTTGGGTGCAGCGGGCGGCTCCTCGAACAAGGCGTCCTTGCCAGCGGGCAACGCATCGGTTGCGGAACGAGCCTGCGCGCGCCCGTCTTCCTCTTGCCGTGGCACTGTCGGCTTCATGTCCGAGGGTTCATCTGCAAACAGGGTCTCGCGAGAGGCAGGCAAAACCTTGTCGGACTTGGTATCGGCCTCCTGTTCCTTCTCGGGGCCCAAGTCGAACAACGCCTCTTTCGACGCGGGAGGCGCAGCCTCCGCCGCGAGAGCCGCCGGGATCGCGTTCCACAACACCGCTGCCGCAAGCAGGGAAAGCTGAAGTTTCATACGGCCGTCTCCTTTCTGTGTTGCCTGGGCCTCGCGGTTCTCACCTCTTTCCATTTTTCGTTCACCTTCATGGCCAGCATGGCCAAATGCCCGTCCTCAATGCGCACCAACCTATCCGCCATGGACATGACGCGACGGTCATGAGTGGAAAAGATGAACGTCGTGCCCAGCTGTCGGTTGATTTCCTTCATCAGCATAAGAATGCTCTCGCCCGTCTTGCTGTCCAGGTTGGCCGTCGGTTCATCCGCCAGGACAATGCGCGGATTGATGGCCAGCGCACGCGCGATCGCCACGCGCTGGCGCTGGCCGCCACTCATCTGATTCGGCGTATGGTCCGCATATTTCTCCAGTCCGACTACGGACAGATACCGCCGCACGCGCTTTCTCCGCTCTTTAGGGTTCACCTCCGGCAGTTGAAGCAGGGGATATTCGATATTCTCCGCCGCGCTCAGCACCGGAAACAGGTTGAAGGTCTGAAAGATAAAACCCGTGGTGCGCGCGCGCAGATCAGCCAATGCATCGGAAGAGAGACCGGTCACTTCCTTGTCATCGATAAATACCCGGCCGGTGGTCGGCGTATCGATACAACCGATGATATTCAGCAAGGTCGTCTTGCCGCTGCCCGATGGTCCGGCGATGGCCAGGAACACGCCTTCCTCAAAAGAGAGTGTGATATCGTGAAGCGCAACCACTTTCTGGTCGCCCAACTGGTATTCCTTGGTAACGCCTTCGACGCGGACAAGACTCATGGCATGTTTTCCGTGCTGGGCTGCAACTTCGAGGCTCAAACGAGATGAACTTGTTTTTTCACGGCCGTTTCCAGCTTGTGTATTCCCTATTGTTTGGTCTGATCATCGCGCTCTCATCGGTCCCGCGTGCGCAAGCGGACGACCCCTCCGCGGACGAAGCCCTGGCACGCGGCATTCTTAAGAAATCCGACGAAATTCGATTCCCAAGCGATGGCTTCCAGGTGGACGTCAGCATCACCAGTTCCAGCCCCTCTCAAGACACCGAGACACGCAAATACCGCGTCTTGTCCAAGGGCAATGAGAACACCGTGGTGATGATACTGGAACCCGCCTCGGAGCGGGGTCAGATCATGCTCATGAAAGGGCGGGACCTCTGGATTTTCATGCCCGATGTCTCACAACCGATACGCCTTGGCCTGGCGCAACGGCTCACGGGCGAAGTCTCCAATGGCGACATCGCGCGCGCCAATTTCTCCGGCGACTACACCCCGAATATCTTGCGCAAGGAACATGTCGGTGGCGAGGAGCACCACGTACTGGAACTGTCCGCGGTGGACAGAGGCGTCACCTATCACCGGGTCCTGCTTTGGGTCAACGCCGCCGATTTCCGCCCTCACAAAGCTGAGTTTTATTCCCTTTCCAAGCGTTTGATGAAGACCTGCACCTACGAGAATTTCAAACCCATGGCAGGAAAAATCCGCCCCACACGCCTTGTCATGGAAGACGCGCTCAAGGCCGGCGAGAAATCCGTGCTGGAATACAGCCAGATGAAACTTCGGGATCTGCCCGATAGGGTCTTTTCCAAAGACTATCTGAAGAAACTGCAGTAATACCCTCGGTCAGGGCCCCGTCTCGCAGAACCACTTGAACAGGGTCGGGTTCTCGACGGAAACCCTGGCCTCCAGGGCACGCAAGTCCGCCAGGTACACCGCCACCGGCCCGTAGTAATCCACCTGGGGACCGATCTGGGTGAAATCGAAACCATAGCGCCCTAGCAGGCGGGCCAGGGAGCGCTCCATGGCCGCATACCAATAACGGACCCCGTTTGCCCGGCTATAGGCAAACATCGCCCGGTACAAACCCAACACGATGATGGGATGTCCCCCACGCTTCGCAACAAGGTCGGGGGGGGGCTCCACATCCTGCTCATTGATGCCGATCCAGTTATCCTCCCGACGACGACGGTAGCTCTTGCTCACCACCAGACGGGAAATTTCTTCCGCCTCGCCATGGGGGGGGAGCGATACATCGGGGAAAACAGGGCAATGGGCCTGGAACGGGTACTCATGCCTGTCGGAATGGCGCACCAACCTGACAGAACCGGCGATTCGCCCCATGCGGTCATGGGCGCTGAAATGCTCGGAATAGGGATCGAATTCGTCTGACTCGCTCTGCTCCGGGTAATCGGCCATCGGAAGGAAGCCCCGCTCGATGCAATATACCTGGTAACGCAGCTTGAACGTCTCCTGCAACAACCCCGGCGACGCGTCCACACGACGAAAATCGAAGTAGCACTGCTGGCCGAACAGGCTCTCGCTATCCATGTCCCCGCATCCCTCCGCAATGGGCTGAATGCTAGCACGTGCTTGTGACACAATCGCCCCGTTAACGCGCAGCCGGCTTACGCAAACATGTTCGCACCGCTCCTACGCAGGCTCCTGCTCGCCTATTTCGGTCGCCAAGGCTACGCGGCCGGACTCGAGCGATCCCGCCGCGCAGCCCTGGCACAATTTCGCCGCGCCGCGAAACTGCCCGCCTACTCCGAACTGCTGGCGGAAGCGGGCGTCACCCCCCAGGAGATACGAGGCTGGCAGGATTTTTCCCGCCTGCCCCTGCTGGGCAAGGCCAACACCTTCCAGCGCTTTTCCTTGAAGGACCTGTGCATGCCCGGCACCCTGGACAGCCTGGCGGGCGTGCTCACCAGCTCCGGCCAAAGCGGCAACTTCGCCTTCGGCCTGACCACCCGCCGGCAGGCCCGGCGTGCCACCTTCCTCATCGACCTGGCCCTGGAAGCCTCTTTCGAAATCGACCGCCACAAAACCCTGCTCCTCAATGCCCTGCCCATGGGGGTGGGGTTCGCCTCCGACACGGTGACCGTGGCGGAAACCAGCGTGCGGGAGGACATGATCCTGGCCCTGGCGGACAAATTCGGCCCCTACTACGATCAGATCATCCTGGTGACCGATCCCCTGTTCCTGAAACTGCTGTGCGACACCAGCCGGGACCGGGGCTTCGACTGGGGGCGTTTTCGCGTGCACGCCATCATCGGCGAGGAAACCTTCGGCGAACACTTCCGCACTTATGTGGGCAAGGTGCTGGGCACCGATCCGGACGACTTTTCCGGTCCCCTGCTCGGCGCGTCCATGGGGGCGGGTGAACTGGGCCTCAATCTGTTTTTTGAAACCCCCCAGACCATTGCCCTTCGGCGACGGCTCTACGCCGACGACACTCTGCGCCGCA
>CAZREY010000029.1:0-14077 GCA_964599015.1 uncultured Thiobacillus sp. | reverse complement strand
GATGAAGAGGCCTTTCCAGGCGGGGCCGCCACCGGCACGGCCTTGGCCGAAACGGTGCAGTATCTCCCCCGGTACCGGCAGGGCCAGCTTGCCTTTCAGGCGGGCGAAATCCAGTCCCGCCAGGCTGGCATCCGCCACCCGCTCCACCTTTTCCCCGGGCTTGGGCGCCACGCCGGGTTTGGCGGCTTTCCGGGTTGCGGCCAGTCGCGCCAGGCGTTCGATCAGCCGGGCCAGCCGCTTCTCGTCCTGCACCAGGGTGTTGATCTCGTTGCGCTGGCGGCGGATCTGGGTGGATAGGCGGTAGAGCACATCCTGGCGTTCCGCCTTTTCCGTCTCCAGGGTCTTCTTCTGTTCCACCCGATCCCGCTTCACCTGATCCAGACTGGACTGCTTCTGGCGCACGGAGGCTTCCAGTTCCTGCATGCGCGCCAGGGAGGCCTGGTATTCCCGTATCAGCTGGCTGCGGGCCCGGCCGATGTAGCCGTAGTACTCCAGGTTGCGGGCGGACTCACCGGGATTCTGGCCGTTGAGCATGAGCTTGATGGCGTCGTTGTCGCCGTGGATGTAGCGCTGGCGCAGCAGCTCCGCCAGGCGCGCCTGCTGGTCGGCGATGTCCGTGCGCGTGGTCTTGGTGTCCCGCTCCAGCTGCTTCAGGTTTTGCGACAACTCCCGCTGGCGTTGTTCCAGCTGGCGCAGGCCCCGGTTCACATCGGAGATGCGGCGCTCGGATTTCTTGAGCGCATCGGCGGCCTCGCTGCGGGTCTCGCTGGCCTGTTCCACTTCCTTCTGCAGGGCCTGGATGCGGGCCCGCAGGTCCTCCAGTTCCTCCTGCCGGCTATCCGGCGCGGACCACGCGGAACCTACCAGCAGGCCGAGACACAGCCAGTGGAGGATTCGCGCAGACCAGGATCCCACAGGCCTTATTCGAACTCGATCAGCGGATGACCCGTCATTTCCATGGGCTGGGGCAGCCCCATCATCCTGAGCAGGGTGGGCGCCACGTCTTCCAGCGCGCCTTTTTCCACGATATGGGCCTGGCGCCCGATGTACACGAAGGGCACCAGGTTGATGGTGTGGGCGGTGTGGGGCTGGCCCTTGGTGGTATCCATCATGTTCTCGGCGTTGCCGTGGTCGGCGGTGATGAGCACCTCGCCGCCGGCATCCAGCATGGCCTCCACGGCCCGGCCGACGCACTCGTCCACCACTTCCACCGCCTTCCTGGCCGCCTCGAAGATGCCGGTGTGGCCCACCATGTCCGAGTTGGCGTAGTTGCAGATGATGGCGTCGTACTTGCGGCTCCTGATGGCCTCCACCAGCTTGTCCGTCACCTCGTAGGCGCTCATCTCCGGCTTCAGGTCGTAGGTGGCCACGTCCGGGGAATTCACCAGGATGCGGTCCTCGCCGGGGTACACGGTCTCCTCGCCGCCGTTGAAGAAATAGGTGACGTGGGGGTACTTCTCCGTCTCGGCGATGCGCAGCTGGCGCAGGCCCTGGTTGGCGATGTACTCGCCGAAGCCGTTGCGGATGCGCTCCGGCGGAAAGGCCACGGCCACGTCGAATTCGTCGCTGTAGCCGGTGAGGGTGCAGTAGCGGGAAAGTTTGGGCTTGACCTCCCGCTCGAACTCATTGAAGTCCGGCTCGATGAAGGTGCGGGTGAGCTGGCGCGCCCGGTCGGAGCGGAAGTTCATGAACACGATGGCATCGCCGTCCCGCATGCGCGCGGGTTCCTGGCCGGGGGGCACGATGGCGGTGGCCTTCACGAACTCATCGGTCTCGCCCCGGGAGTAGGCCATGAACAAGCCTTCCACGGCGTCCTTGGCGGTGAACTCGCCCCGCCCCAGGGTGAGCAGGTCATAGGCCGCCTTCACCCGTTGCCAGCGCCGGTCCCGGTCCATGGCGTAGTAGCGGCCGATGATGGTGGCGATGCGCCCGCCCCCCAGGGCATCGATCTTCTCCTGCAGCCGGCGCAGGTAGATGTCAGCGCTCTTGGGGGGGGTGTCGCGCCCATCCAGGAAGGCATGGATGTAGACCTTGTCCAGCCCCTCCCGCAGGGCCAGTTCCAGCATGGCGTGGATATGGGCCTCATGGCTGTGCACGCCGCCGTCGGACAGCAGCCCCAGGATATGCAGGGCGGCGCCCCGGCTCTTCACCTGCTGCACCGCGTCCTTGAGGGCCAGGTTGATGAAGAAGTTGCCGTTGTGGATGGCCCGGTCGATGCGGGTGAACTCCTGATACACCACCCGGCCCGCGCCGATGTTCAGATGCCCCACCTCGGAGTTGCCCATCTGCCCCGCCGGCAATCCCACCGCCGCCTCGGAGGCCTGCACCAGGGTATGGGGGTATTTCTTCCACAGGCGGTCCCAGTTGGGCTTGTGGGCACAGGCGATGGCGTTGAAGTTATCGGCGTGACGGCATCCGAAGCCATCCAGGATGATGAGCAGGACAGGTTTTATGGCAGATGGGGGCATTAGAAGATTTTATCTGTTTTTCCAACACAATTTGCGTGGGTATTTTAGTATATTTGAATACTTCGAGCCGCTTGAGCGCGCTCGCGCCGGCAGGGTAGATACTTCCAACCACGGAGACAAAATGACCATCGAGTCCACGGAACTGATCGACAAAGACGAACACATCGAACAAGCCTCACGCGCCCTCAAAGCCATGTCACACCCCCTGCGGCTCAAGATTCTGTGCGTGTTGGGCGACAAGGAAGTCAGCGTGCAGGACATCGTCGAGAACGTGGGCACCTCCCAGAGCAATATCTCCCAGCATCTGGCCATCCTGCGGGACAAGGGGGTGCTGCGCACCCGGAAGGACGCCAACCGGGTCTACTATCGGGTGGGCGACACCCGTACCCTCCAGCTCATCGGCATGATGCGTGACGTTTTTTGCGGTTTTGCGAAATAGCCGCTAAAAACAGCACTACGCGATCTTCCTTATCTGGACATAAAAATAATTAATATGTATATTAGCGTCTACTGATTTGCGCCACGCCTTCCTGCGTGGCCCACCCTTTCAGCTAGGAGCGTTGATATGCAGCCTGTCAAGCGGCGCGCCCTCACCGGCGCCATCCTGTTGGCCCTGTCCGTCCAGGGGGCCTGGGCGGAGACACTGAGCTTCAATCAGTGCGTGGAGCAGGCCCTGAACCAGAACCCGGACCTGGCCGTCAGCCGGGCCCAGATTGAACAGGCCGAGGCCGCCATGCGCCAGGCCGAAGGCAACAAAAAGCCCCGTCTCAATCTGTCGGTCACCGCCACCAACACCAACGACGCGCTGAATGCCTTCGGCCTGAAGCTGTCCCAGCGCAACGCCACCTTCGGGGATTTCGGCCCTCCCGCCGGCGGACCTTTCGGGAATTACCCGGCCAACCTCGACACCCTCAACCACCCCGACGCCGTCACCAACATCAACCCCCGGGTGGAACTGCTGATCCCCGTCTACAACGGCGGCATGGTGCAGAGCTATGTGAACCAGGCCCAGGCCTATGTGCGCGCCGCCCAGTCCGGCGACCGCCTGGCCCGCCAGCAGGTCATCAAGCACGTGCTCATGGCCTACCAGGGCGTGCACACCGCCCGGGCCTACATCCAGGTGGCGGAGCAGGGCAAAGCCGCCGCCGAGGAGTACGTGCGCATCACCGAGAAGCTGCACAAGCAGGGCATGGCGGTGAAGAGCGACGTGCTGTCCGCCAAGGTGAACCTGGAAGAGGTGAAGCTGAAGCTGGTGGAGGCGAAGAACGCCGAGGCCACCGCCCTGGACCAGCTCCACCTGCTGCTGGGCAAGCCCCTGGGCGAGCCCCTGGACGTGGGCGCGCCGGTGACCCCGGCCATGCTGGCCGGCAACGACACGGACCTGCGCATGCAGGCCCTGGACACCCACGCCGGACTGCAAGCCCTGCGCAGCCAGATGCAGGGCGCCGGCGCCGCCGTGGAAGCCGCCCGGGCCAGCTACAAGCCCCAGTTCAACGTCATGCTGCGGGGCGACGTGAACGACGAGGCCCTGGGCTTCGGCGCCGCCTCCTACACCGTGGCCGGCGTGCTGTCCTGGACCGCCTTCGACGGCGGCGTCACCAAGGCCGGCGTGGACCGGGCCGAGGCCCAGCGCACGGAACTGGCCGCCAAGCTGCGCCAGGCCGAGGACGGCATCAGCTACCAGGTGGGCGACGCCCGCCGCAAGGCCCTGGAGGCGGAAGAAAGGATCGCCGCCCGCCAGTCCAACCTGGAGCAGGCCGCCGAGGCCCAGCGCCTGGTGCAGAAGCGCTACGAGAACGGCGTGGGCACCCTCATCGAACTCCTCTCCGCCCAGGCCCAGCTGGACAAGGCCCGGGCCGACCTGGTGGCGGCCCGCTACGACCTGGCCGTTAGCCGTGCCGAACTGAAGCGCGCCGTGGGCGTGCTGTCCCCGGAACAACTCTGATTCAAGGTGAGCGACATGACCCACGCCTTCCCCACAAAACTCTCCATCAAGATCAAACCCCTGGCCGCCGCCCTGGCCCTGGCTTTCTCCTTCACCCTGGCCGGCTGCGGCGGTGACGAGCAATCCAAGGTCAAGGAAGAGCCGGCCCCCACCGTCCAGGCCCAGGTCACGGCCATCCAGCCTGTGGAAACCCAGTCCACCACCGTCACGCCCGGCACCGTGGTGGCCCTGGAGTCCGTGAAGGTGGCCTCCCGCCTCATGGGCTACATCAAGGACATCGCCGTGGTGGAAGGCCAGCGCGTCACGACCGGCCAGCGCCTGTTTACCATCGACCCCCTGGACATAGAGGGTGCCGTGGCCCAGGCCCGCCTGGGGCTGCAACAGGCCGAGGACGCCCTGAAGGACGCCAAGGCCGACTACGAGCGCTTCGAGGCCCTCTACAAGGACGAGGTGGTGTCCCGCCAGCACTACGAAAAGATGAAGCTCAACCATGACATCGCCGTGTCCCGGGCCGCCCAGGCCAAGGCCGGGCTGGGCACCGCCCAGGGGCAGATGCGCTACGCCACGGTGAGCTCCCCCATCAACGGCGTGGTGACCCAGAAGCTGGCCATGGAAGGGGACATCGCCGCCCCAGGCCATCCCGTGCTGATGGTGGAGAACCCCGCCAGGCTCCAGGTCCAGACCAGCGTGCCCGAGGCCCTGTTCAAGACCCTGAAGCTGGGCCAGGCCGTGCAGGTGGAGATCGACGGGCATGACAAGCCGGTAGCCGCCAAGGTGGCCCGCCTGTCCCCCGCCGCCGCCCCCATGAGCCATACCTACATGGTGAAGCTGGACGTGGCCTCCGCCGGCCTCCAGAGCGGCGCCTTCGCCCGGGTGCTGTTCCCCACCGGCAGCAAGCTGGTGCTGGCCGTGCCCAGGGCCGCCGTGCTGGAGCGGGCCGGCATCACCGGCGTGTTCGTGGTGGATGCCCAGGGCATCGCCCGGTACCGCATGGTGCGCACCGGCGCCGAGATGGACGGCCAGGTGGAGATCCTCTCCGGCCTGAACCCCGGCGAGCGGGTGGTGACCGGCAATGCCGAGGTGGTGAACAACGGCAACAAGGTACAGGGCTGAGCCATGAGCACCACGGAACACGACAGCCCCATGAACATGGCGGGCAAGCTGGCCCGGGCCTTCCTCACCTCCAAGCTCACGGCCCTGATGATCATCGCCGTGACCCTCACGGGCCTGCTGGCCCTGATGGTGACGCCCCGGGAGTACAACCCCCAGATCGTGGTGCCGGCGGCCAACATCATCGTCGCCAAGCCCGGCGCCTCCGCCACCGAGATCCAGAACCTGGTGGTGCGGCCCCTGGAGGCCATCATGAACGCCCAGTCCGGGGTGGACCACACCTACGGCTACGCCAGCAACGACTTCGGCCTGGTGACGGTGCAGTTCAAGGTGGGCGAGAACCAGGAAGACTCCCTGGTGAAGATGTACAACCAGCTCATGCAGAACATGGACCGGATTCCCCCCGGCGCCATGCAGCCCGTGGTGCGCCCCGTCAACGTGGACGACGTGCCCATCATGACCCTCACCCTCACCTCCGCCAGCCTTGACGACTTCCGTCTGCGGGAGGTGGCCCAGCGCCTGCTGGAGCAGGTGCGCAACGTCTCCGGCGTGTCCTTCACCCAGATCATCGGCGGTCGCGCCCGTGCGGTGAACGTGTGGGTCGACCCCCAGCGCCTGGAGGCCGCCGGCCTCACCCTGGACCGGGTGGACCAGATGCTGCGGGGCGCCAACGTCTCCGCGCCCCTGGGAGACCTGGTGCGGGACAACCTGGCCAGCCCCCTGCGCCTGTCCGGCTTCCTGGGCTCCGCCCAGGAGGTGGCCGACATCGTCGTCGGTGTCTCCCGCCAGGGCCGGCCGGTGTACCTGAAGGACATCGCCCGGGTGGAGGACGGCCCCGCCGAGATCGAGGAGGCCTCCCGCTTCGCCTACGGTCCTGCGTCCGGCGCGGCACTGAAAGGCGAGAACCCCGCCGTCACCCTGGCCATCGCCAAGAAGGCCGGCACCAACGCCGTGGTGGTGGCCGACGCGGTGCTGGCCAAGGTGGAAGAGCTGAAGAAGCAGGCCATTCCCGCCGAGGTGGAAGTCGCCGTCACCCGCAACGACGGCCAGAAGGCCAACGCCGCGGTGAACGAGCTGGTCATGCACCTGGGCATCGCCATCGGCTCCGTGGTCCTCATCCTGGTGATCTTCCTCGGCTGGCGGGAGGCGGGCATCGTCACCCTGACCGTGCCCCTGATCCTGTTCGTGGTGCTGGCCGTGGGCCTGGCCTTCGGCCAGACCATCAACCGCATCACCCTGTTCGCCCTCATCCTGTCCCTGGGCCTGCTGGTGGACGCGGCCATCGTGGTGATCGAGAACATCCACCGCCACCTGCACCACGGCACCGGCAACAAGCCCTTCGGCCAGGTGCTGGTGGAAGCCACCAACGAGATCGGCAACCCCACCAACATCGCCACCATCGCCGTGATCCTGGCCTTCGTGCCCATGGCCTTCGTCACCGGCATGATGGGCCCCTTCATGGCCCCCATCCCCTTCAACGTCCCCGTGGCCATGATCGCCTCCATCGTCATCGCCTACATGGCGGTGCCCTGGGCCTCCAATCTGTGGCTGAAGAACAAGGCCGCCCGTCAGGCCCTGGCCCAGTCCGAGTGCCTTGAGGACCAGGGTGCCCACAAGGCCGACCCCCTGCACCGGGCCTACGTGGCGGTGCTCACGCCCCTCATCAATTCCGCCACCAAGCGCAACCTAACCTTCCTGGTGGTGCTGGGCCTGCTGGCCGGGGCCATGCTCATGCCCGCCTGGCAGTTCGTGCGGCCCGCCGGCCTGAACGGCCCGTTGTCCCCGTTGGGCGTGGAACTGAAGATGCTGCCCAACGACAACACCAACACCATGCTGCTGCAGGTGGACATGCCCGCCGGCACCGCCCTGGCCGCCACGGACCAGGTGGCCCGGGCCGTGGGCGCGGTGGTGGGCCGGCATCCCCATGTCACCGACTACCAGACCTTCCTGGGGCTCACCGCCCCCATCGACTTCGCCGCCCTGGTACGGGGCGACATGATCAAGAAGGGCCAGAACCTGGCCCAGATCCGGGTGAACCTGGTGGACAAGCATCAGCGCGACACCAGTTCCCACGAGATCGCCGACGAGTTGAACGAGTCCCTGGGCGAGGTGCGCAAGGCCTTCCCCACGGCCAAGCTCAAGCTCTACGAAACACCCCCCGGCCCCCCGGTCCAGGCCCAGATCCTGGCGGAGCTGTACGGCCCCGACTACGACGTGCTGCGGGGCGCCGCCGCCCACGTGGACCAGGCCTTCGAAGGCATCTACGGCATGATCAACGTGGACGATTCCGTCACCGCCAACCTGGACAGCTTCCATGTGCGCGTGGACGCGGAGAAGGCCCTGCTGTCGGGCGTGGCCCCGGGCCAGGTGGCGCAGCTGCTGCGCAACTATGTGTCCGGCTTCGCCATCGGCACCCTCCACGCCACGGATGCCCGGGAGCCCATCGACATCCAGGTGCGCCTGCCCAAGGCCCTGCGTGCCAGCCCCGAGACCCTGTTGTCCCTGCGGGTGAGCAACCCCCACGGCATGCAGGTGCCCCTGTCCGCCATCGCCACGGTGGAGCGGGTCACCGAGGCCAAGCCCATCTACGCCCGGGACCAGCATCCCATGGTCATGGTGGGCGGCGAGCTCTTGAAGTCCAGCCCCGTCTACGCCGTGCTGGCCCTGGACAAGGAACTGGACGGCAAGAAGCTCCCCAATGGCGCCACCTTCACCACCGGCAACCTGGGCTTCGCCCAGGCCAGCCCCAAGGACGTGGTGGACTACACCCTGCTGTGGGGCGGCGAGATGCGTCTGACCCTGGACGTCTTCCGGGACCTGGGCTCCGCCTTCATCGTGGCCCTGATCCTCATCTATCTGGTGCTGGTGGGCTACTACAAGTCCTTCGCCCTGCCGGTCATCGTCATGGGCGCCATCCCCCTGACCCTGGTGGGCGTGTTCCCGGGCCACTGGGCCACCAGCCAGGCCTTCACCGCCACCTCCATGATCGGCGTCATCGCCCTGGCGGGCATCGTGGTGCGCAACTCCCTGCTGCTCATCGACTTCATCCTGGACTACCGCAAGCAGGGCTATGAGCTCAAGGAAGCGGTGATCGAGGCGGGCGCGGTGCGCTTCCGGCCCATCCTGCTCACCGCCCTGGCCATCATTCTGGGCTCCGCCATCATGATCACCGACCCGGTGTTCGGCGGCCTGGCCGTGTCCCTGATCTTCGGCACCTTCGCCTCCACGGCCCTGACCCTGGTGGTGATCCCCCTGCTGTACTTCCTGTGGCAACGCAACGCCAAAACCACAACTGCTTAATCCAAGAGGAGTTTGCATATGACCGTCGAACGCGCCCTTCGCATCCTGGCCGGCTTCATGATCCTGCTGTCCCTGGCCCTGGCCCATTTCTCCGGCCAGGTGGACATGGCCAGCCTGTCCTGGCTGTGGTTCACCGCCTTCATCGGCCTGAACCTGCTCCAGTCCGGCTTCACCGGTTTCTGCCCCCCCGAGGGCCTGTTCAGGAAGCTGGGCTTCAAGGAAGGCGGCACCTGCGCCAAGTGAACGCCTTTGGGCCGGGCTGCGCCCAGCCCGGCCCCGCAGTGGCAAGAAACACTTGGGACAGCCCAGCGTGTTTCTTGGAAGCATGTGGTTAAAATCCACTCCCTTGTGAGCGCTTTGAGGTAACCCGCATGGACTTCGTCATGCAAAACATCTGGCTGATCCTGCTGGCCGCCGTGTCCGGCTTCATGCTGGTGGGCGGCGGCCTGTTCAGCCGCCTCTCCGGTATCAAGCAGATCGGTCCCCAGGAAGCCGTCATGCTGTTCAACCACCAGGACGCCCTGGTGCTGGACGTGCGGGAGCAGTCCGAATGGTCCGACGGCCACATCGCCAAGGCCCGGCACGTGCCCCTGGGCCAGTTGAAGAACAAGCTGGCGGACCTGGAAAAGCACAAGGGCAAACCCATCATCGCCGTATGCCGCAGCGGCAACCGTTCCAACCATGCCTGCGGCGTCCTGAGGAAGGCCGGGTTCGAGAACCTGCACAACCTGGCCGGCGGCATGCAGGCCTGGGAACAGGCCGGCCTGCCCCGAGAAAAGTAAGCAAGGAATCGTCATGTCCCCCATCAAGATGTATTGCACCGCCGTCTGCCCCTACTGCCAGATGGCAGAACGCCTGCTGATCAAGAAGGGCGTCACCGAGATCGAGAAGATCCGCGTGGACCTGGACCCGGCCCAGCGGGAGCACATGATGCAGATCACCGGGCGCCGCACCGTGCCCCAGATATTCATCGGCGAGCGCCACGTGGGCGGCTTCGACGACCTCTCCGCCCTGGACGCGGCGGGCGAACTGGAGCCGCTTTTGGCATGATTCCGGCCGCCTGATCCCGGCCGCTTGAAAACGGGGCGGGCAGCGCCATTTCCTTCTGAGTTTCAGCTTTCAGGAGGCCTTCATGGAACTCGTCTGCCCCCATTGCGGCGCCGTGAACCGCGTCCCTGGCGAACGCCTGCGGGACCAGCCAAAGTGCGGCAAGTGCGGCCAGCAGGTGCTGTCCGCCCAGCCCGTGGAACTCACCGCCGCCACCTTCGACAGGTTCATCAGCCGCAACGAACTGCCCGTGCTGGTGGATTTCTGGGCCCCCTGGTGCGGCCCCTGCAAGCAGTTCGCCCCCGTCTTCAGCCAGTTGGCCGGCCCCTGGGCCAGCCGGGCGCGGTTCGCCAAGGTGGACACCGAAGCGGAACAGGCCCTGGCCGCCCGCCATGGCATCCGCAGCATCCCCACCCTGGCGGTGTTCAAGGGAGGCCGGGAAGTGGACCGGGTGTCCGGCGCCCTGCCGGCGCAACAACTGGAAGCCTGGTTGCGCCGGTTCTGACGCCCGCCGAAACGCCCCACCCCAGCGGCTATAATGGGCCGCCTTTTCCATTTTCCTCCCGGATTCCGCCATGACCGACCAGCAAGCCCAGCAACAAGCCATGCCCGTGTTCAACATCGAGAAGATCTACGTCAAGGATCTCTCCCTGGAAGTGCCCAACGCCCCCGCCGTGTTCCTGGAGCGGGAAGCCCCCCAGATGGACATGCAGCTGAATACCCAAAGCGCCCCGGTGCAGGAAGGCATCTACGAAACCGTGCTCACCCTCACCATCACCGCCAAGATCCAGGACAAGACCGCCTTCCTGGTGGAACTGAAGCAGGCCGGCATCTTCCGCATCCAGAACCTGCCCCAGGAAGCCATGGAGCCGGCCCTGAGCGTGGGCTGCCCCAACATCCTGTTCCCCTACGCCCGGGAGGCCATTTCCGACGCCGTGCTCAAGGCCGGCTTCCCGCCCCTGGTGCTGCAGCCCGTCAACTTCGAATTGATGTACCTGCAACAGCAACAGGCCCGCGCCCAACAGGCCTCCCAGCAGCCCAACTGACCGGCGTGGCATGAAGTTCGGCGTTCTGGGCGCGGGGGCTTGGGGCACGGCCCTGGCCATCCGCCTGGCCCACGGCAGCCCGGTCCGGCTCTGGACCCGCTCCCGGGATCACGCCCAGGCCCTGAACGAAAGCCGCGACAACCAGCGCTACCTCCCGGGCTACACCTTCCCGGCCGGGCTGCAGGCCACCAGCGATCTGACCGAAGCCGCCGACGGCGCCGACTGCCTCATCTGCGCCGTGCCCAGCAACGGCCTGCGCCAGCTGGTCCTGGCCCTGCGTGCCCAGGACCTGCGTCGGCCCCTGGTCTGGCTGTGCAAGGGCTTCGAGACCGGCAGCCGCAAGCTGCCCCACCAGGTGCTGAACGAGGCCTGGCCGGACCATCCCGCCGCCGCCGTGCTCTCCGGCCCCAGCTTCGCCCAGGAAGTGGCCCGGGGCCTGCCCGCCGCCCTCACCGTGGCCAGCATCGACATGGATTTCGCCCGGGCCATGGCCCAGGAACTGCACGATCCAAGACTGCGCCTCTATGCTTCCACCGACGTGGTGGGCGTGGAACTGGGGGGCGCCCTGAAGAACGTCATCGCCATCGCCGCAGGCATCTCCGACGGCCTGGGCTTCGGCCTCAACGCCCGGGCCGCCCTGGTGACCCGGGGCCTGGCGGAACTCACCCGCCTGGGCCACAAGATGGGTGGCCGCGCGGAAACCTTCATGGGCCTGTCCGGCATGGGGGACCTGATCCTCACCTGCACCGGCGACCTGTCCCGCAATCGCCAGCTGGGCCTGCGCCTGGCGGCGGGGGAGAGCCTGGAAGGGGCCCTAAGGGAACTGGGCCACGTGGCCGAGGGAGCCACCACCGCCCTGGAGGCGTCGAAGCTGGCCGAGGAACTGGAAGTTGAAACCCCCATCACCACCGCCGTGGCGCAAATCCTGAAGCAGGAACTCCCCCCCCGGGAGGCGGTGACGGCCCTGCTGGCGCGGGGCTTGAAAGACGAAGGGCGGTAAGGGTCTAGTTGCCGCGGCCTTGCAGCACTTCCACCAGGGCGGGGGAGACGAACGCGCGTTCTTCCAGGACGTGGCGCAAGGCGCGCATGCGCTCGAAGCAGGCCGGACAGATGTGCTGGCCGTCATCGGCGGCCACCCAGCCGGCATCCTGGGCTTCCCGGTCCGTGCCGTCGAACCACACCCGGCCGTCGCTGATGCGGCGCCCCTTGCCGTCCCGGCCGGAGGCCCGGCGCATCTCCACTTCACGGACGGCCTGGGGGTTGCAGATGTCACAGAAGATGAAGCTGCGGCGCGCCATGTTCGTGGTCCCGAAACGAGGTGGCGCAAGCATAGCCCGGCCTTTCCCCGCGATGAAAGCCCTTTGTCTCCCCCATGATGCCCCCTGATCCGGCTACCCCCCCCGCCGCGGCCCAGCTCTTCGCCGAGCGTTTCGCTGCCTGGGAGGACCTGCATCGGCAGGCCGGGGCGGGGCGATCCTATCCTTATGCCTGGCGACTGCCGGAACTGGCCCGCCCCCTGGGCAGGGCCCCTCTGGAGCGGGCCCGGCATGCCCTGGCCCTGGACCTGTACGCCCTGGGACGTTTCGAGGAAGCCCGGGCGGCCCTGCCGGAGACAGCGGATTTCCTGAGGCGGCGGTTATGCGTGCTGATGGACCAACCGCCGCCGGATGGGGGGGAGGGGGGCGGCATGCCCACGGCGGAGGAGCGTTATCTCGCCTACCTGAGGGACACCCCCCGGCATGGGCCGGCCACGGAATCCTCCGACATGGAGGAAGTGGAACGGCTCTGGGCCACCGTGTTGCGCACCTGGTCCCTGGCACGGGGTGGCCTCGGGGTTTCCCTGCAAGACAGCCACCGGGCCCTGGCCCGGCTGCGCGGGCTGCACCCGTCCCTGGCCGCCCAGGCCGAAGCCGTCTTCGCCGAAACCGTGTATTGCCTGGGGCCCCGCTGGGCGCCGGTGTGGCTGGACCACGCCCTGGACCAGGTGGACCGGTTCAGCCAGCACCACCTCAAGGCCCGGTTGCTGGGCCTGAAGGCCAGGGCCCTGGAAGCCGCCGGCGAGCTGGGGGAGGGGACCCGCTTTCGCAAGCAGGCCCGGGCCCTGGTGGAACGCCAGGGTGCCCGGCTCTACCTGCGGCTGTTCATTGACCCGCCCTAGCCGCCGGTGACCGGCGGGAAGATGGCCACCTCGTCCCCTTCGCCCAGGGGCGCCTCGATGCCGGCGATGTCCTGGTTCACCGCCAGGCGGAAGGCGCGGCCGGCGGCCAGTTCCTCGGACCACACCCCGCCACGGGCTCGCAGGGCTTCCAGCAGGTCCGCCAGGGTGGCGGGGGAGGGAAGGTCCAGGCTTTCCTGGCCCCGGCCGAACACTTCCCGCAAACGTGCGAAATACAGCAGTCGAATGTTCATGGCAGCCACTCCCCAAGGGGCAGGAAACGTACCGGATCCCCGGGCTGCACCGTGACACCGTCGGGCACGTCCACCAGGCCCTCCGCCCAGGCCAGGGAGGTGAGCACGCCCGAACTCTGGTTCGGGTAGATCACCGCCTGCCCAGCCTCCAGGCGGGCGCGCAGAAATTCCCGCCGCTTGCCCGGCTTGGGCCAGGCGAAGGCCGCCGGCACGGTGAAGGCGAGGCGCGAGGCGGGCAGGGCGCCCATGCGCGCCAGCAGGAAGGGGGCCACGAACAAGGTGTACACCACGAAGGCGGACACCGGATTGCCCGGCAGGCCCACGAAATCCGTCCCCCCCACCCGGCCGTAGGCCAGGGGCTTGCCGGGCTTCATGGCCACCTTCCACATGTCCAGCCGGCCCAGGCGCTCCACTGCCGCCTTCACGTGGTCCTCCTCCCCCACGGACACGCCGCCGGTGGTGACCACCACGTCCGCCTCCCGACCGGCCCGCTCCAGTATCGCCACCGTGGCCTCCAGCCGGTCCGGCACCTGGCCCAGGTCCATCACCTCCACCCCCAGGCGGGCCAGCAGGGCCAGCAGGGTGGCCCGGTTGGAATTGTAGATACGCCCCGGAGGCAGGGGCTGCCCGGGCATGACGATCTCGTCGCCGGTGAAGAACACCGCCACCTTCAGGCGGCGATATACAGTCAGTTCCGTGGCCCCCACCGAGGCCGCCACACCCAGTTGGGCCGGCCCCAGGCGGGTACCGGG
>CAZREY010000028.1:3784-14409 GCA_964599015.1 uncultured Thiobacillus sp. | reverse complement strand
AGCGGAAGCAGGGGGTGTGGGCGACCAGTTTGATCGGCAGGTTTTCCGCCGGGATGATTTCATCGCGCACGATGTTGGTGACCGGCACCTCGGCGGTGGGGATGAGATACATGCCGTTGGAGAGCTTGAACAGGTCTTCCTCGAACTTGGGCAACTGGCCCGTCCCCCGCAGGGATTCGGCGTTCACCAGGTAGGGGACGTAGACCTCCTCGTAGCCGTGCTGCTGGGTGTGGGTGTCCAGCATGTACTGCACCAGGGCGCGGTGCAGGCGGGCCAGGTCGCCGCGCATGAGCACGAAGCGGCTGCTGGCGATCTTCACGGCGGTGGGGAAGTCCAGCAGGTCCAGGTCCTCGCCGATGGCCACGTGGTCCCGGGCGGGCAGGGGGAAGTAGCGGGGCTCCCCCTCCAGGCGGATCACGGCGTTGTCCTGCTCGCCGTTGCCCACGGGCACGCTTTCGTGGGGCAGGTTGGGTACGCCCATGAGCAGGGCGGAGAGCTCTTCCTGGATGCCGCCCAGGCGTTCTTCCGAGGCCTTGAGGGTGTCCCCCAGGCCGTTGACCTCGTCCATCAGGGCGGTGGTGTCCTCCCCCCGGCCCTTAGCGGCACCGATCTGCTTGGATAGCTGGTTGCGCTTGGCCTGCAAGTCCTGGGTCCGGGTCTGGATGGTCTTGCGCTCGGCCTCCAGGGACTCGATGCGGGCGGTGTCCAGGGTGACGCCCCGGGTGGCAAGGCGTTGGGCGACGGCTTGGAGGTCTTTGCGCAGCAGCTGGATGTCGAGCATGGGAAAAGGCGGCGGAACGTTAAAGCCCGGATTCTAACCGCTCGACGTGTGTTTGATTTCGTCTTCCAGCTCCAGCCGCAGGGCGATGAAGGCGGCTTCCAGTTCTTCCATGGCCTCGGTGCAACCCGGGCAGTCCCCCGCCTTGGCTCGCTGTTCCGTGGCGGCGGCGTGGCGGGTCATTTCCTCCGCTCCCAGATAGGCGGCGGCGCCCTTGATCTGATGGGCCTGGCGCGCGGCCTGGGCGGTGTTCCCGGCCCGGATGGCGCGGCCGAGCGACTCCAGCAGGGGCTCGGTGCTGGAAATGAACAGTTGCAGCATCTCCTCGATGCGGACGGGGTCGCCATGGCAGAGCTTGCGGATTTTCTCGGCATGGAAGAGCTGGGGCTCGGGATGGGCCGAGGCGTAGGAATGCTTTGCGGGAATGGGGAGCGGTAGCTGCTCCCCAAAGAGCTTTGAACGGCCGGGCAGCCATTGGCCCAGGGCCGCCACCAGTTCCGTTTCCCTCAGGGGCTTGATCAGCACGCCGTCCATGCCCGCTTCCAGGCAGGTGCGCTCGAATCCGGCCATGGCATTGGCGGTGAGGGCCAGGATGGGCAGACGGGGCTGGCCCTCTTCCTGCTCCCATGCCCGGATGGCCCGGGTGGCCGTCAGGCCGTCCCATTCCGGCATCTGGAAATCCATCAGCACCAGATCCACCGGGCGTTGCGCCTGCCGTTCCCGCCGCAGCATTTCGTAGGCAACCTTGCCGTCCTCCGCCAGCAGCACCTCGATGCCCAGGTTCTCCAGCATGTAGCCGGCCAGCTTCTGGTTGACGGGGTTGTCTTCCGCCACCAGGATGCGCACCCCCGGAAAGCAGAGATTCGGCATTTCCTCGGACTGGGGTGTCATGCCGGGTCTGGCCGCCGGCAGGGGCAGGCTGAGGTGAAAGGTGCTGCCCTTGCCCGGCGCGCTTTCCAGGGTGAGGCTGCCACCCATGAGTTCCGCCAGCTGCCGGCAGATGGTGAGGCCCAGGCCGGTGCCGCCGAACCTGCGGGTGACCGAGCCGTCGCCCTGGGCAAAGGCCTGGAAAATGCGGGACTGGACATCCGGGGACATGCCCGGGCCGGTGTCTTTCACGGAAAAACGGATATGTCCCGGTGCGTTCGCGGCCGGTTCCACCACCAGGCGGACCTCGCCCTGCTGGGTGAACTTGATGGCGTTGTCCAGCAGGTTGAGGAGTATCTGGCGTATGCGCAGGGGATCGCCGCGCACCCAGGCCGGCAGGCCCTCGCCCCGTTCCAGGCGCAGGGCCAGTTGCTTGGCGTCGGCGCGGGGGGTGTACAGGTCCAGGATGTCCCTCAGCTGGTCGGTCAGGTCGAAGTCGATTTCTTCCAGGGTAAGGCGCCCCGCCTCGATCTTGGAAAAATCCAGCAGGTCGTTGATCACCCGCATGAGGGCGTCGGCGGAACGGGCCACCGCTTCCACGTAGTCCTTTTGGCGCGGCGTGAGGGGGGTGCTCAGGAGCAGTTGGGTCATGCCCATGATGCCGTTCATGGGCGTGCGGATTTCGTGGCTGACATTGGCCACGAACTGGGATTTCATTTCCGTGGCGCTCAGGGCCGCGTCCCGGGCCCGCTTCAGGGTGTCCTCCGTCTCCTTCTGGGCGGAGATGTCGCGCATGATGGCCTGGATCACCGTGCGGTTGTCCAGGGTCATGGCGTGCAGGGCCACGTGGGAAGGAAAGGTGGTGCCGTCGGGACGCCGTGCGATCCAGTCGAAGAAGGCATGCCCCTGGGTCATGGCCTGCCGGATGTTCTTGTTGGCCAGGAGTTCGGCGGCGGTGCCGCAGGCCTGGGGGTTCTGGCCCAGCTGCCCGGGCTCGCAGGCCAGGAACTCCTCCTTGGAAGCCATATGGAACATTTCCAGCGTGGCGGTGTTGCAGTCGATGAAGCCCTGCTTGTCCAGGATCACGATGCCGTCCGTATTGGTCTCGAACAGGGTCTGGAACTTGGTGCCTTCCCGCTCCGTGGCCGCCGCCAGGCGGGCGGTGCGCCGTACCACGGCCCAGGCCACCGTGCCGGCCACCAGCACCGCCAGGATGCCCAGGGCCAGCATCAGCGAGCGGGTGCGGGCGTAATTGCGCTGGGCTTCATCCGTGGCCTGCTGGGTCATGTCCCGCTGGATCTGGATCAGCTTGTCCAGTTCCATGACCAACTGCCGTTGCAGGGGAATGGCTTCCTGCTGCAGGACCTCGAAGGCCAGGAAGGTGTAGCCCTCCACGGCCAGGTCCACGGTGCGCACCATCACGGGTCGGTTGAGGGCGGTCAGCCGGTCGATGTGGGCCAGCACGTTCTTTTCCTCGGCGAGGCTGATGAGCCCTTCCAGTTCCAGGCGCACGTTCTGGTAGGCGGAGCCGAACCCATAGAAGCGCATCATCTCCTGGTCCTTCTCGAAGGGGTCGTTCATGACCACGATGGAGAGCATGGAGATGGCCCGGTCCCGCAGGATGTCCCGCATCTGGTTGGCCATGCGGGACTTGACGCTGTTCTCGTTGACGATGGCTTCCAGCCGGGCGTTGCTCTCCTCCAGCTGGCGCAGGCCCAGGGCGGTGAGGGCGCCGATGAGGAGCAGGGCCAGGGCGAAGCCGGAGCCGACCGTGAAGATCAGCCGGCGGGCGAGGAGGGCGTTACGAGCGAACATGGCGTCGGGTTTGGCGAAACGGAGCCATGTTAACGCGCCGTCTCAATCCCTTCGTATGGGACAAAGGGTCTAGTACCCCAAGGCCCTGGCACCTTGGTAGAAGGCCAGGCTGAGGACCCATGCCGTGGCCAGGGACCAGCCCACGGAGATCCACATGTAACGGCTGCCGCCGGCTTCCCGCCGCAGGGTGGCCAGGGCCGACAGGCAGGGGGTGTAGACCAGGGTGAAGAGCATGAAGCTGTAGGCCTGGACCCAGTCCATGCGCTGGGCGATCACCCCCGCCAGCTGGTCAGGCCCCGCGCCGTAGATCACCGCCAGGGAGCCGATGACCACCTCCTTGGCCACGAAGCCGAACAGCAGGGCCACGGACAGCAGGCGGTCGATGCCCAGGGGTGAGAACACCGGCTCCACCCAGCTCGCCAGGTGGCCGGCCAGGGTTTCCGGACTGGCGGGGGCCGCGTCCAGGGGGATGTGGGTGAGGAACCAGACCAGGGCCACGCCCAGGACGATGAAGCCGCCCGCCTGGCGCAGGAAGTGACCTGACTCCCGGAAGGCCTGGCGGAACAGGTACCGCACCGTGGGCAGGCGGTAGGGGGGCAGTTCCATGAGCAGGGGATCGTGTTGCCGGCGCAGGCGTCCCTTCATCAGTAAGGCGGTGAGGAAGGCGACCAGGAAGCTCAGCACATACAGGCTGAACAGGGCCCAGGGGGCGGCCCGGGGGCTGAACACGGCGGTGGTGAAGAACAGGAACACCTGCAGCCGGGCCGAGCACAGGGAGAAGGGGATCATCATCATGGTGAGGATGCGCTGGGGCCGGCTGCGGATGACCCGGGTGCCCATCATGGCGGGCACATTGCAGCCGAAGCCCATGAGCTGGAGCACGAAGGCCCGGCCGTCCAGGCCCATGCGGGCCATGAGGGCGTCCATGAGAAAGGCGGCCCGGGCCAGGTAGCCGCTGTCCTCCACCACCGCCATGGCCAGGAAGAACACCACGATGATGGGCAGGAAGGTGAGCACCGTGCCGATGCCGTCATAGAGGCCTTCCAGCAGGAAGCTGCTGGCCCAGGCGGGCAGGCCGGCGGCCAGGGGTTCCAGCCATTCGACCCTGGCGGCGTCCAGCAGCCAGCCCAGCCCATCCTGCAGGGGGGTGCCCAGGCCGTACACCGCCTGGAACACCAGCAGCACCAGCAGCAGGAACAGGGGCAGGCCCAGCCAGGGATGCAGCAGTACCTTGTCCAGCCGGTCCGTGAGGCTGGCGGGCAGGTCGGTGGGGATGCGCACGGCCTGGTCCACCAGGCTGTCCAGGTCCTGCTCGATGGCGTCGTCCTTGGCCAGGGTGGCACTGCGGGCTGTACCGGGTTCCGGATGTTCCCGCAGCCATTGGGTCAGGCCGTCCCGCAGCTGGGACATGCCCTGGCCATGCTTGGCGCTGACCATCTGCACGGGCATATCCAGGCGATTTCCCAGCAGGTCCACGTCGATCTGGATGCCCCGGGACATGGCCTCGTCGGACATGTTCAGGGCCAGATACAGGGGCAGGCCCAGCTCCTTGAGCTGGAGGACCAGGCTCAGCTGCCGATCCAGCTGCAGGGCGTTGAGCACCACCAGCAGCCCGTTCACCTCCTGGGTCTCGATGAAGTGGCGCGCCACCCGCTCGTCTTCCGAGAAACCGTGCAAGTTGTGCAGGCCGGGCAGGTCCACCACTTCCACCATGCTGTCCCCCAGCAGCAGGCGGGCGGAGAGCAGTTCCACGGTGAGGCCGGGCCAGTTGCCCACGTGGGCGCCGGCGCCGGTGAGGCGGTTGAACAGGGTGGACTTGCCCGTGTTGGGCATGCCCACCAGGGCGATGCGTTTCTTAGCCATGCCTGTTGGGCTCGTAGGGGCAGACCTGGATGTGGTCGGCTTCGGCGCGGCGGATGATCAGGTCGGTCTGGCCCGTGCGCACCTGGATGGGGCCGTGGAAGGGCGAACGGCGAATGACGCGCACGCGACGGCCGGGCGACAGCCCCAGGGCGGTCATGCGGGCGGCCAGGTCGCTGTCGGCATCGACCTGGACGATGGTGCCGCAATGGCCGACGGGGTAGCGGCTGAGGGAGGAAGGGGCGGTCATGGCGTGGGGAAGGAAGTATCAGCAAATGTTAATAGGGAACGGGTGCGGTCGAGGAGCGTGCCCATGTTCCAGTCTGGCATTGGAGCAACGCTGTGTCGCAGTTCCTCCGGCTCCAGGGGAGCCTGGCCGGCCAGCTGGGCTTCCAGCACCGCCAGATCCGCTTCGGATGCATCACGGCCGTGGGCCTTGCGCAGGCTGACGCGCTGCCGCAGCACGTCCTCGGGCACCTGGGGCGACACCAGGACCCAGGGCGCATGCAGTGCCTCGGCCAGGGCCTGGAAGGGCTGGCGCCAGTCCCGGGCCAGGAAGGTGGCATCCACGATCACCCGGAAGCCTTCGCCGAGCAGCTGGCGAGCCAGGGTCAGGAGGCGGTCTCGGGTGTGTTCGCCCGCTTCCCGGGTATAGATGCCACCCGGGATGCTCTGGCTGTCCTGTAGCGGGGCGAGACCGAACAGGCGTTTGCGCTCCACGTCGGAACGCAGGCGGATGGCGCCCAGGCCCTCCAGCAGTTGCTGTGAGAGCACGGTCTTGCCGCTGCCGGAGACGCCGTGCATGAGGATCAGGGCCGGACTGCCGGTCCTGATCAGCCTGGCGGCCAGACGCAGATAGACCCCGCATTCGCCGAAATCCCCGCCGGACTGGCGGGCGCGGATGGCCGCCACCTTGGCCCGCACCAGGGCCCGGTAGCCCATGTAATAGGGCAGGGCGGCCAGGCCCGCATAGTCGCCCGTGTGCTCCAGATAGCGGTTGAGCCCGCGCCAGGCCAGGGCGGCTTCGCCGCGATGGTGCAGGTCCATGGCCAGGAAGGCCATCTCGCTGATGACGTCGATGAAGCGCAGGTCCGGGTTGAACTCGATGCCGTCGAAAATGAGGGGGGCTTCGTTCACCCAGGCGATGTTGCCAAGATGCAGGTCGCCGTGGCATTCGCGGATGAAGCCCTGGGCCTTGCGCGCGGCAAAATGACCGGCCAGGCGGGTGCCTTCGGTCGTGGCCCAGGTTTCCAGGTCCGCCAGCAGGGCCAGCATGTCCCGGGGAGGCTGCAACTCGCGCAGCTGGGCGAAATTCTGGGCGATCGGCGCCCGCACCTGTTCGGGGCTACCGTGAAGGCTGTCGGCGGGGGCTTGGGCGATGTCCCGGTGGAAGGCGGCGATGCGGTCCGCGATGGCGTCGATCTGTGCGGCGGTGATCCGGGGTTCCAGGTCCAGGGTGGCGTCCTTCGGGAAGGCACGCATCCTTACCGCCCATTCCAGGGCCGGCCCCGTGCCTCCCATCTCGGGATGATCCTCGCTGCCGGTGATGGGCAGGGCTTCCAGATAGGTTTCCGGCGCCAGGCGGCTGTTGAGGCGGATTTCCTCCAGGCAGCAGAAGCGGCGTTTTTCCAGGGTGCTGAAATCCAGGAACCCCAGGTTCAGGGGCTTTTTCAGCTTGTAGGCGAACCCGCCGGCCAGGATTACCCAGGAGATGTGGGTTTCAATGAGGGTGGCCCCGGGCAGCAGGTTGAGCAGATGGGTGATGAGGCGCGGCATGACCGGGTTCATGTCCTGCACCCGGGCCGGCTAGGCCCCCGGCTGACGCCTTGAGGGGAATGCCGCCAGCCATGAACGAGCAGGCAAGCTGTGAATGAGGACATGGGAAAGTGACCTGAGCGCCGAGAATATTCATACGTGAATATCTCAAAATCGAGAATAACTATCAATAACCAATTGCCGCTTTACGCAATTAGGGCTCAGGGCTGGGTCAGGTCGAAGCGGATTTCCGTGCGCAGTTGTCCCTCGAACAGGGCCTCGATGTCGATCCTCCGGGGGGTGGCCTGGACCTGCAAACCTGTCTGGGGCGACGGAGTGATACCGGCGAATTTGAGTCTGGGCGTGTCAATCTGCACGGACAGGCTCACGCGCATGGGGTAGTAGCCATCAAGGAAGCGG
Source organism: uncultured Thiobacillus sp. (assembly GCA_964599015.1). GTDB lineage: Bacteria > Pseudomonadota > Gammaproteobacteria > Burkholderiales > Thiobacillaceae > PFJX01. The sequence goes on along the minus strand of CAZREY010000028.1, from coordinate 6,914 downwards.
CGCATGTAGGGACCGTTGCGCAGGAAATAACTGTTCCCTTCCAAAGCCGACAGGGCACGGGTGTCCGCCTGGATGCAAAGCACGGCATTGGGTCCCACGTCTTCCAGTTGCACCGTATGGTCCTTGACCCAGGCCCGGCCGATGCCTTCGGTGCGAACGAGGCGCAGGTCGCGCACAAAGCCTTCCCGGTAGGTCACCTGGGAACTGGGAACCGCGTCCAGGTGGGCGTGGCATTGCTGCAGGTGGACCCAGCCGTCCGTCAGGCTGGCATCGTTGATGGTGATGTGGTTCTGGTGGTGATGGACGGGCTTTTCCGGGGCCTGGGCGAGGAAATGCAGGTCGCCGTCGTTTACGTCGGCCACGCTCTTGAAGAACAGGTCTTCCTCGCTGGCGGCCCAGGACAGGGCGGTCCGGAAGAACAGCAGTAATGCCAGGCTAAGGCGTTGGCAGGACACGCCGGGCACCGTTGAACCGGGTGGACCAATAGGTGTCGCGCAGGCGTGAGACGGTCACCTGCTTGCTGCGGCGGCTGCTGGCATGGACGAATTCACCGTTGCCGGCATAGATGCCCACATGGGAAAAAGGCTTCTTGAGGGTATCGAAGAACACCAGATCCCCGGGTTGCAGGTCGGCTTCATTCACTTCCACGCCTTCCTTGCTCATGTCCCGGGCCGAACGGGGCAGGGATACGTTGCTGGATTCCTTGTATACGTGGCGCACGAAGCCGCTGCAATCCATGCCCTTGTCGGGTTTGTTGCCGCCGAACTTGTAGGGTGTGCCTATCATGCTCAGGGCCTTGAGCAATGGCTGGGCGGTTTGCTTGATTCCATCGGCAACGCCGTTTGTCACGGTTTCATCCGCCTGGGCCGGCAGGAAAGCCATCAACAAGAAGATCAGGCTGATTAAAGTACAGAGACTTTGCATCGGGGCCGTGTCGAAAAATTTTACGGCATTTAGCCATCAAGCCCCGGGCTTGTCTACTATGGGAATGTGGCAATTAACAAACAACATTAAGGAGTCCTTTCATGTCCATGGAAAAGAACGAACAAATTGGTTCTGTCATCAGTGCTGCCATGGCCCAGGACCAGGATCTGCGGGAACGGGTCAGAACCATGGTGATGCGTGCATTGGCCGAGCGAACCTGGGACACCGCTGAGATTCGCGAGGTGTTGAGCCAGGCCTTTGCCGGCGTGGGCGAGGGCATGCCCCAGCGAGGCAGCCACGCCGCCGCCGCCGCCCGGGAGGCGGTCGAGGGCTTGGATGAAGCGGTGGGCCGATCGGTGTATGCCCTGCAGATGGCCTTGGAAGAGGCCTGGGGCCAGGGGCGCCAGTTCGCCGAGACCGATCTGCGGGCGACGGCGGAAGAGGTCAAGGGCCTGGAGTCGGACCTGCTTTCCACGCTGAAGGAAAGCGCGGACAAGGCTCAGGGCGTGGCGAAGGAGGTGCTGTCCGCGCTCTATGACCACCTGGCGCGTAATGGCACGGACACGGGCAGTCGAATCAAAGGGGTGCTGGATGTGTTGGGCAACCGTCTGGGGGCGGCCGCCCACGGCGCGGGCGGCGATCTGAAGGATCAGGCCCGGGAAAGCCGGGACCGCCTGAAGGCCGTGGCCTCCGGCATCCTGCGCGGCCTGGCGGACAACCTGGACAAGCGCTGATACGAAGCAAGTGCCTGTAGCCGACGACAAAACATCACCAAGACCCCGGTTCCCTCCATGCTGCGTGAAACTCTATCCGTAGTGCGGGATTTCCCGCGCCTGCACGACATCGCCTCGGTGCTCATCCGCTATGGCTGGGGGGATGTGGTGCGGATGCTGGGCATCGCCAACCTGCTGGAGCGGGCCGGTCGCATGCTCCATTGGCGTACCTCCAGCGAGGTCGCCCAGCTTGAACTGCCGGTGCGCATCCGTCTGGCCCTTACCGAACTGGGGCCCACCTTCGTCAAGCTGGGCCAGATCCTGGCCACCCGGGTGGACGTATTCCCGGCCCACTGGATCCACGAGTTCGAACGCCTGCACAACCAAGTCCCCCCCGTCGCCTTCGAGGAGATCCGGCCAGAGCTGGAAAGGGCTTGGGGCAGGCCGGTGGAAGAATTGTTCTCGCATTTCGATCCGGAGCCTTTCGCGGCCGCTTCCATTGCCCAGGTCTATCGGGCCACGCTGCTGGACGGTATCCCCGTGGTGGTCAAGGTCCGACGCCCCAACATCCTGCCCAAGATCGAGGCGGATCTGCGCATCCTGGCCCACCTGGCCCGCCTCCTGGAACTTGAAATGCCGGAGGTGAGGCGCTATCACCCGCTGCAAATCGTCAGCCAGCTCAAGCGTTCCCTGCTGCGGGAGCTGGACCTGGTGAAGGAGGCCCGCAATCTGGAGGCCTTCGGCCGCAATTTTTCCGGCGATGACAGCATCTGCGCGGGCGTGCACATCCCCCGGGTGTTCTGGGAGTACAGCGGCGAGACGGTCAACGTGCAGGAGGAACTGATCGGCGTGCCGGGCACGGACCTGGTGCGGGCCCGTCTGGAAGGCCTGGACCTCAAGCTGCTGGCGGCCCGGGGCGCGGACGCGGTGCTGAAGATGATCCTGGTGGACGGGTATTTCCATGCCGACCCCCATCCCGGCAATGTGGTTTTCCTGCCGGACAACCGCATCGGCCTGCTGGATTTCGGCATGGTGGGCCGGGTGACGGACAGCCGACGGGAACAACTCATCGATTTCCTCGATGCCCTGGTGCACAAGAACGAGCAGGGCATGCTCAATGTGCTCATCCAATGGGCGGGCGACGCGGAGGTGGATGAGGAACATCTGGCCTATGACCTGTCCGAACTGGTGTTCGGCTACGACGACCTGAGCCTGAAGGACATCCATGTGGGCATGCTGCTGTCGGAGATCACCGCCGTCATGCGGGACAACAACCTGTCCCTGCCGCCGGACCTGACCCTGCTGTTCAAGGCCATGATCACCCTGGAAGGACTGGGTCACCAGCTGGACCCGGATTTCCACCTGGTGGACCACCTGACGCCCTTCGTGCGGCGGATCATGGAGGCCCGCTTCTCACCCCAGGCCCTGGCCAAGCGGGCGAGAAAGGGGCTGAAGGAAATGAGGCGATTATCGTCGGCGCCGTCCATGAGTGC
>CAZREY010000028.1:0-3774 GCA_964599015.1 uncultured Thiobacillus sp. | reverse complement strand
TCGTGCGTCAGGTGATGGAAGCCCGTTATTCGCCCCAGTCCCTGGCCAACCGCGCCAAGCGGGGCCTGCGGGAAATGGCGGAAGTGGTGTTCGGGCTGCCCCGGGACGTGGCCCGCCTGTTTCGCCAGGCCCGGCGCGGTCATTTCCGCGTCGACCTGGACCTGAAGCGCCTGGACCACTTCGGCGTCCAGCTCAACCGGGCCGCCAACCGCCTCACCATGGGCATTCTCACCGCCTCCCTGGTGGTGGGCTCCAGCATCATCATGACCGTGGAAGGGGGGCCGGAGCTGTTCGGCCTGCCCCTGTTTGGCCTGCTGGGCTTCCTGGTGGCGTTCATGAACAGCATCTGGATCCTGGTCTCCATCTGGCATTCCGGCAAGGAATGATGCGGCCGGAGGATTGAAGTTTTTCTCCCCGCGGCCGATATGAGGCCATCCCGAACAAACCGCGAGGATTGCGATGAAGCAAGCTGTTTTGCTGGCCGCCCTGGGCCTTCTTTGCGCCACGGTCCCCGGCCTGGCCGCCGACATGAGCGGCGTCGGCGAGGCCGAGCAGGAAAGGATTCGACTCATCGTCAAGGAGGTGCTGCGGGAATACGCCGCCACCCTGAATGACAAGGCCGGCAACGAGGGGGCCAAGGCCGTCCTGAAGAACGTGACACAGGACAACCAGGCATTCGTGAGCACCCGCAAGCCGGGGCATTTCAGCCCCTTCCTGGCGACCCAGCATCCCCGCGCCACCGTGGTTGCCTGCTCGGATTCCCGGGTGCATACCCATGCCCTGGACGCCACGCCTGACGGGGACCTGTTCATGGTCCGCAACATCGGCAACCAGATCAGCACCGCCGAGGGCTCCGTGGAATACGGCGTGCATCATTTGCATACGCCCCTCCTGCTCATCGTCGGCCATGTGGCCTGCGGCGCCATCCAGGCGGCCTCCGGCGACTATTCCAAGGAGTCAGGGCCTATTCGCAACGAGCTGGACACCATCCAGATACCCAAGGGGGAGGGGGGGCTGTCCAGCGTGAAGCTCAACGTCAACAACCAGGTGCGCCACGCCATGAGCAAGTTCGAGGAAGAGGTGCTCAAGGGCAAGCTCACCGTCGTCGGCGCGGTGTACGACTTCAAGAACGAGATGGGCAAGGGTCAGGGCAAGCTCAACATCGTCAACGTGAACGGCGAGACGGACCCGGCACGCCTAGCCAGGCTGGACCTGATGCAGGGCCTGGATGCGCCGCCGGCCAAACCCACCCGCGCGAGCCGCCGTGCCATGAGCAGAAAGCCGCCGCCGGTCATGGAGGACGAGTCCGCCGGGCATTAGGCGGCGCGGGCTTTTCCAAGCCAGGGGGCCCCGAAGTGGGCCTGATTCGGTAGACTAGACGGGTTTTTCAACCCCACTACCGGAACAGGTTCAATCATGGAACGCATCTACAACTTCAGCGCCGGACCCGCCGTTCTTCCTCGTGACGTCCTGGTGCAGGCCGGCGACGAACTGGTCAACTGGCAAGGCTGCGGCATGTCCGTCATGGAGATGTCCCACCGGGGCAAGGAATACATGGGCATCCAGGCCCAGGCCGAGGCGGACCTGCGGGAACTGATGGCCATCCCCGCCAATTACAAGGTGCTGTTCCTTCAGGGCGGGGCCTCTTCCCAGTTCGCCATGGTTCCCATGAACCTGCTGCGGGGCAAGGCCTCCGCCGACTACCTGAACACCGGCGAGTGGTCCAAGAAGGCCATCAAGGAAGCCAAGAAGTTTGGTGGCGTGAACGTGGTGGCCAGTTCAGAGGACAAGAATTTCTCCTACGCTCCCAGCCAGGACGCCTGGAAGCTGGACGCAGGCGCCGCCTACGTGCACTACACCCCCAACGAGACCATCGGCGGTGTGGAAATCTTCTGGACCCCGGAGACCGGTGACGTGCCCCTGGTGGCGGACAGGTCCTCCTGCATCCTGTCCCGTCCCATGGACGTGTCCAAATATGGCCTCATCTACGCCGGTGCCCAGAAGAACATCGGCCCGGCCGGCGTCACCGTGGTCATCGTGCGGGAGGACCTGATCGGCCAGTGCATGGCGGGGGCGCCCACCATGCTCGACTACAAGACCCACGCCGACAACGAGTCCATGTACAACACCCCCCCCACCTACGGCATCTATATCGCCGGCCTGGTGTTCAAGTGGCTCAAGGCCAAGGGCGGTCTGGCGGCCATGGAGAAACAGAACATCGCCAAGGCCAACCTGCTGTATGACTACATGGACAGCACCGGTTTCTACAACTCCCCCGTGGCCCGGGAGAACCGCTCCCGCATGAACGTCCCCTTCACCTTGAAGGACGCCGCCCTGGATGAGGCCTTCCTCAAGGGCGCCAAGGAGCGGGGTCTGGTGCAGCTCAAGGGGCATCGTTCCGTGGGCGGCATGCGCGCCTCCATCTACAACGCCATGCCGGTTGAGGGTGTGCAGGCCCTGGTGGATTACATGAAGTCCTTCGAGAAGTCCCACGGCTGATCGAACCTGCTTGGCGGCCGGCCTCCGGGCTTGCAGTCCCTGAGTGCCGGCCGGTTTTTTTCGTACCCGCAAGGAAAGAACCGCACCATGGCTACCCCCAAGAAGATCCTCACCCTGAACGCCATTTCCAGGAAGGGCCTGGCCCGTCTGCCCGACACCTACACGGTGGCCAACGACGTGGCCGACCCGGACGGCATCCTGGTCCGTTCCCAGGTCATGCACGACATGCCCATTGCCGACACGGTCATGGCCATCGGCCGGGCCGGCGCCGGTACCAACAACATCCCCGTGAAAGCCATGAGCGAGCGGGGCGTGGTGGTGTTCAACGCTCCCGGCGCCAACGCCAACGCGGTGAAGGAACTGGTCATCGCCGGCATGCTCATGGGGGCCCGCAACCTGGTGCCGGCCCTCAATTTCGTGGCCGGCCTGGAAGGGGATGATGATGCACTGCACAAGCAGGTGGAGTCGGGCAAGAAGCACTTCGTGGGCCACGAATTGCCGGGCCGCACCCTGGGAGTCATAGGCCTGGGGGCCATCGGCTCCATGGTGGCGGACGCCGCCATCCGGCTGGGCATGCACGTCATCGGCTACGACCCGGAGATCACCGTGGATGCCGCCTGGCGCCTGCCTGCCCAGGTGAAGAAGGCGGCCAGCGTGGACGACCTGGTGAAGCACGCCGACTTCATCAGCCTGCACACCCCCCTGGTGCCCGCCACCAAGGGCCTGATCAACGGGGACAGGGTGAAGATCATGAAGAAGGGCTGCGTGCTGCTCAACTTCGCCCGGGACGGCATCGTCAGCGAGGAGGCGGTGCTGGCGGGCCTGAACGATGGCAAGCTCCAGGCCTACGTGTGCGACTTCCCCAGCAACCTGCTGCGCCAGCACCCCCGCTTCGTGGCCCTGCCCCACCTGGGGGCCTCCACGGAAGAGGCGGAGGAGAACTGCGCCGTCATGGTGTCGGAGCAGATCGCCGACTACCTGGATAACGGCAACATCCTCAACTCGGTGAACTTCCCCAATGTATCCATGCCCCGGGAGTCCGCCTATCGTCTGGCCATCGCCAACGCCAACGTGCCCAACATGCTGGGCCAGATTTCCACCACCCTGGCGGGCGCGGGCCTGAACATCCACAACATGGTGAACAAGTCCAAGGGCGACATGGCCTTCACCCTGGTGGATGTCGACAGCGCCCCGAGCCCGGCCGTCGTCGCCGGTCTGGCCGCGATCGAGGGGGTATTGCGCGTGCGCTACCTGCCCATCGAACCGACTCCCGAA
>CAZREY010000027.1:8735-14674 GCA_964599015.1 uncultured Thiobacillus sp. | reverse complement strand
TATCAGGCGATTGGTGCTACATGACCTGCCATTGAGAACGCGCGGGCTCAGATGGCAACACTGGCCGAGTGAGTATGTTTCTGTCCGGTGGAGGCGGTGAAGCAGCCATTCCAGTGAGCGCTTTGCGGAACCGATGTAGGACAGCTCCAGGTTCATCTCTGCCGAATGTGGACACCCCCGATAGCTGTCATTCGTGGGAATTGGAGGTGTCGCCTCACTAGCAGCTCAGGCTGAGGATCAGACATCGCCGACAATTCATTGAATATCTGCAATTGAACCGGCGCCATCAGAATCAGCGTATTGCTTCGATGCTGAACTTCTTGTCCATGATCTGGGGCGTGAGCACGGCGTAGCCCTGGTGCTGCCAGTGCACCAGCTCCGCCGGGGCGGAGGGCACGGCCTGGACGAAGTCGTGCAGGTCCTTGAGGCTGTAGCCGTAGTCCTCCATGGCCAGCATACAGACCTTGAATTCCACCCCCAGGTCCGCGTAGTAGCGCATGCGCTCCACGAACTCCTTGTATTTCGCCTCGTTCTTCTTCGCCACGGTCACCAGCTCGGTGCCGTGGATCACCACCTTGATGGTCTCCGGGTTGAATTCGTAGGGGGGCTGGGACAGGGGGATGACCAGGGAGCGCACCCAGTAGAGGGCGGCGCCCATCTTGGCGGGGTCGTCCAGGTAGAAGTCGAACACCACCTTGGGCGGGACGTAGGGGGTCTGCACGAAGGTGGCCTCGGCCCGGGCAGTGTTGATGAACATGAATGCGGCGACAAGGACGAAGAGGGTGCGCATGGCCGGCTCCTGGATGATTTGATACGTCCAGCATAGCCGAGGTCGCATGTCAGCCCGGCTTGCCATCCGCCCGGGGGCGCCAGTAGACGGGGGCGTATTTCCAGGCCCAGCCGCCGAAGGCCAGGAGCCAGAGCAGGCCGGAAAGGGAAACCAGGTGCCCGGGCAGGGGCACCAGGTCCGGCAGCATCCGTACCAGGGCGGTCGCCTGCACCAGCCAGAACAGCCACCAGGTGGCGCTGTCCGCCTCCAGGGGACGGCCCGAGTGGCCCAGGGTCACCCGGGAGGCCATGCCCACCAGCATGGTGGAGAAGAAGCCGATGCCCAGGGCGTGCAGGGGCGCCAGTCCGGCGGACCACCCCAGTCCGATGAACCGGGCCAGGCTGTCCACGGCGAAGAGCAGGAAGGAGACGCCGGCCCAGACAAAGGCGATGTGCAGCATGGCCAGCAGCCGCACGCCGAAGCTGCGGGCGATACCCCAGCGGGAGACGAACCAGAAGGCGATGCCCGCCAGGGGCAGGTCCGCCAGCCAGGTGAGGGTGGGGTGGCCGGCGGCCGCCAGGGCGCCATGAACCAGGCCGGCGGCCAGCATGGCGTAGAGGAGGCCGTAGGGCCGGATGAGCACGTAGTTGGACACGATGCGGCTGGTGAACCAGGGCACCATGCGGTGGCACACGGCCAGGAAGATGGGCACCAGGCAGCCCCATACCGCCAGGGCCTGGGCCCAGGCCAACAGGTCGGGCACGTCCCCCAGCAGCCAGGCCAGCATCAGGGCATTGCCCAGCCAGCCCAGGGCCAGCCCGCCCCAGGCGATCCAGCTGTGGCGCTTGTCCTGGGGCTGGGTGCCGGTCAGGGTCTTCAGCAGGGCGGCAAGGCCCACGGCCCAGCCCGCCAGGTGCAGGACCAGGCCCGGGATGGGGAAGAAAAACACCAGGGCCGCCCCGGCTGCCATGAGCACGCCGGTGGCCGCGTAGGCCGGCAGGGCAATCTTGGAGCCGTTGAGCCAGTTGGGCATGGCGGTGAAGAGAAAGCCGAAGATGAAGAAGGGAAACAGGCCGAAGAGCATGAGCCAGGCATGGAGCACCGGGCCGGGCAGGTCCGCCGGCGCCAGGCCCGGGCCGCCGGCGCGGCGGCTTTCCAGGTCCAGCATCCACCACAGCACGCCCAGCACGGCCATGAAGGCGCCGGGCAGGAAGGTGATGCGGTGGGGGGCGGCGGTGAGGGTGGACCAGAGGCGGGACATGGCGGGCTGCGGGGTTGGGGGTGGTCCATGCTAGCGCCCGCGCCGATCCGGGCCTTGATGCCGGTCAAGCGCCGGTGGCTCCCTCCCCCGGCGGGGGAGGGAGAGATCAGCCGCCGTGGTCCGCCTTCTGGCCCTTCAGCAGGCTGTGGTAGGCCCGCAGGCGGCTGGGCAGGATGTCGCCCGCTTCCGCCGCCGCCAGCACCGCGCAGCCGGGCTCCTTGAGATGGCGGCAGTTGTGGAAACGGCATTGACCCAGGCGCGCGCGGATTTCCGGGAAGGCGGCCATGAGTTCGTGCTGGCTCAGGTGCTTGAGGCCGAATTCCTGCATGCCGGGGGAATCGATCAAGTAGCCTGCGGGAGAGGGGTTGGGGGAGAGGGAGGCACCGACGTTGGCCAGGGTGTACAGCCGGGCATGGCTGGTGGTGTGGCGGCCCGCGTCCAGGGCCTGGGAGATTTCCCCCACGGCGGCGTTGGCCCCGGGCACCAGACGGTTGAGCAGGCTGCTCTTGCCCATGCCGGAGGCCCCCACCAGCACGCTGGTCCTGTCCTTCAGCACCGTTTCCAGGCTGCCCAGGTCCCCCAGGGCGGAGACCGGGATCACCGGATAGCCCAGGGCCTCGTAGGCCTTCAGGTAATCGGCCAGGGCGGCGGTTTCCGGCAGGTCTGTCTTGTTGAGGACGATGCGGGCGGGAATGTCCGCCGTCTCGCAGGCCACCAGGCAGCGGATCAGCAGTTCCTCCCGGAACAGGGGTACGGCGGCCACCACCACCAGGACCTGGTCCACGTTGGCGGCGATGAGCTTGGAACGGAACTCGTCGGAGCGGTGGAGCAGGTTGTAGCGGGGTTCGATCTCCTCGATGACGCCGCTGCCGGGATGGGTGAGGCTGAAGCGCACCCGGTCGCCGCAGGCCACGCCGCCCTTCTTGCCCCGGGTGACGCATTCGGTGACCGACTCCCCGTCGTCCACCAGGAAGTGGCGGCCGTGGGCGGCGACGACGCGGCCGCTGTGGGTATTCGCCGTCATTCCGGCGGAAGCCGGAATCCAGAGGCCCTGGTCTGTGTCGAAGGGCGTGACTGGACCCCGGCTTTCGCCGGGGTGACGGGCTGTCTTCTTGCCGGCCTCAAAGCGGGTTCAAAGCTCGAACAGGGCGTCGATCTTCGCGGCGCAGATGAAGTCGGATTCGGACAGGCCGTTGATGGCGTGGGTGATGTATTCCACCCGGCAGGTGTTGTAGCCCACGGCCAGGTCCGGGTGATGGCCCTGCTGGTGGGACACCCAGGCCACGGCGTTGACGAAGGTCATGGTGACGTAGTGGTCGGGGAACTTGAAGTCCCGCCGCAGCTTGCCGTCCGCCACGCTCCAGTCCTTGGCCAGCCTGGGCATGAGGGCGGCGATCTCGTCGGCGGTGAGGGGGGGGATGCCGCCCTCGCAGGGCTTGCATTTGCCTTTGGCCAGGTCGCAGAAGGTATCGGTCATGGTTGGATAGTGGGAAGTGGGTAATGGGGAGTGGGAGTGGGGGATGGGAAGCGGGAGGTGGTTTTCCCACTCCCCACTTCCTACTTCCCACTACCGGAATTTGTAATAGGTCTGGTTGAGGTAGGCCCCCAGGTTGGCCTCGTCCTCGGGGAACAGTTCTCTGCTGGGCCAGGCCGGAGGCGCTGGTCACGCGCCGGTCGGCGCGGGTGTAGATCTTGCTGCCGTCGCCGCCGAAGCGGCCCACGTGGCAATCGGCGCACTTCTTCTCGTGCAGGGCCTTGCCGGCGGCGGCGTTGCCCTTTGCGAAGGGGGTGGCCAGGGCCGGAGCGGCCACCAGGGCCAGAATCAGTGCAGTGTATTTCACGGTGGGTTTCATGGAGGGCTCCTCTCGCAATGCCGGTCAGGCCGGCTGTAATGATGCTTCGTTATAGCTTTCCAGCTTTTCGATGCGCTCCACCGCCTTGGGGTGGCTGTCGTAGAACAGGGAATACACCGGGTCCGGCGTGAGGGTGGCGGCGTTGTCCCGGTACAGCCGCACCAGGGCGCTGATCAGGTGGGCCGGCAGGCTGTGGCGGGCGGCGAAGGCATCCGCCTCGAACTCGTGCTTGCGGGAATACAGGCTCATGAGGGGCGTGAGGGGAAACAGGAACACGGGCATGGCCAGGAAGAACAGGGCCAGGGCGGTGGCGTCCGTGGCGGCGGTTGCGTACTCCACCCCCAGGCCGGCGTAGAACCAGGGGGCGCCCTTGAGCCAGGCCAGCACCGCCAGGAGACCCAGGGACAGCACGAACATGAAGACGATGCGCTTGACGATGTGGCGGTGGTGGAAGTGGCCCAGCTCGTGGGCCAGCACCGCCTCGATCTGGTCGTGGGAAAGCTGGTTCAGCAGGGTGTCGTAGAAGACGATGCGCTTGGACTTGCCCAGGCCGGTGAAGTAGGCGTTGCCGTGGCTGGAGCGCTTGGAGCCGTCCATGACGAACACGCCGCTGGACTTGAAGCCAGCCCGGGCGAGCAGGGCCTCGATGCGGGTGCGCAGGGTCTGGTCCGGCAGGGGCGTGAACTTGTTGAAGAGGGGCGCGATGAGGGTGGGGTAGAGGGCCAGCACCAGCAGGTTGAAGCCCATCCACACGCCCCACACCCACAGCCACCAGGACTCGCCCATGATGCCCATGAGCCACAGCACCAGCAGCAGCAGGGGGGCGCCGATGGCCAGGCTCAAGGCGACCTGCTTGACCAGGTCGGCCACATAGCCCCCCGGGGTCTGGCGGTTGAAGCCGAAGCGGGCCTCGACGCGGAACTGGCGCCACAGGCCTAGGGGCAGTTCCACCGCGCCGCTGACGAAGGCCATGGCCAGGAGCAGGGCGGTGCCCGCCAGCAGGGGCGAGGCGATGAGTCCGGCCAGGCCATCGTGCAGGGCCTGGATGCCGCCCCCCAGGGTGAAGGCCAGCAGCAGGCCCGCCTCCACCGCCAGGTGCAAGAGGCCCAGGCGCGCCTTGGCCAGGGTGTAGGCGGCGGCCTTGCGGTGTTCCTCCAGGGGAATGGCGCCGGCGAAGGCCGCGGGCGTGGCGTCCCGGTGGCTCCAGACATGGCGCATCTGGCGCAACAGCAGCCAGAGCTTGAGGCCGAAGGTCAGGATCACGGCGGCAAGGAAGAGGTTGGTGAAGGAGGGCATGGACGTTTCGACGCGGAATGTTGGATTTTGTGCCCGGCGGCCGGGGATCGAAGGATCGTAAAAAAACCTCCGTAAATTAAGGCCTTAGTCTGTCCGGGCGCGAGGCTGGGGCGATTGTGCCACAATGCCCGGATTGCATTTACTGGTCTGCAAGAAGGTTTTTTATGCCCCAAGTGGATACCCACCTGGTCTGGGTGGACATGGAAATGTCCGGCCTGGACCCCGACAACGACAAAGTCCTGGAAATCGCCCTCATCGTCACCGACAAGGACCTCAACCTGGTGGAGGAGGGGCCCGTGCTGGTGGTGCACCAGCCCGACACCGTGCTGGACGGCATGGACAGCTGGAACAAGGGCACCCATGGCAAATCCGGCCTCATCGACAAGGTGAAGGCTTCCACCCTGTCCGAGGCGGAGGTGGAGGCCCGGGTGCTGGCCTTCATGGAGAAGCACGTGCCCAAGCGCACCTCCCCCATGTGCGGCAATTCCATCTGCCAGGACCGCCGCTTTCTGGCGCGCCACATGCCCCAATTGGAGGCGTATTTCCACTACCGCAACATGGACGTGTCCACCCTGAAGGAGCTGGCCGCCCGCTGGCGCCCGGAGCTGAAGGACGGCTTCAAGAAGGCCAACAGCCACACGGCCCTGGCGGACATCCGCGAGTCGATCGAGGAAATGCGCTACTACCGCGAGCCTTTCATCCGGATGAGCGCGTAACCTCCGGCCGCCCGGAACCCCAGATCCAGCCGACAAGAAGAAAG
>CAZREY010000027.1:6768-8725 GCA_964599015.1 uncultured Thiobacillus sp. | reverse complement strand
GTACTACCGGGAGCATTTCATCCGCCTGGCCTGATGTTTGCTCCGCTCTGACTCCCGGTAACGCGATAAGGAAGAAGAACCCATGAAACCCGGCACGCCCTTCGTCGTTGAAGTCAATCCCCGCATCCCCCGCCGCCTGGCCCGCCTGTCCGAGCTGGCGGAGAACCTCTGGTACGCCTGGGACCGGCCCACCCGCACCCTGTTCGCCCGCCTGCACCCGGGCCTGTGGGACGCGGTGAACCACAACCCCAAGGCCTTCCTCAAGCGGGTGGACGAGGAGCGTCTGACGGAGGCCGCGGAGGACCACATCTTCCTGGGCAGCTACAACCGGGTGCTGTCGGCCTTCGACACCTACATGAGCGAGCCCCTGCGCCGGGACATGCCCATCGAGCTGAAGCCCGGCGACCTGGTGGCCTACTTCTGCGCCGAGTTCGGCTTCCACGAAAGCTTTCCGGTGTATTCCGGCGGCCTGGGCATCCTGGCGGGGGACCACTGCAAGTCCGCATCGGACATGCGCCTGCCCTTCGTGGCCGTGGGCCTGCTCTACCGCCAGGGCTACTTCTCCCAGCGCATCGACAACGACGGCAACCAGATCGCCACCTACACGGATTCCGAGTTCGACGACCTGCCCATGCACCCCGCCCTGCGGGAGGACGGCAGCGAGGTCCACATCGAGATGGAGCTGCCGGGCCGCACCGTGGAGGTGAAGGTGTGGGAGACCCGCATCGGCCACGTGCGCCTGTGCCTGCTGGACACGGACCTGCCCGGCAACAAGCCGGAGGACCGCTACATCACCCATCAGCTCTACGGCGGCGACAAGCACACCCGCATCCAGCAGGAGATGGTGCTGGGCATCGGCGGCATGCGGGCCCTGGAGCAGATGGGCATCAAGCCCACCGCCTACCACATCAACGAGGGCCATGCCGCCTTCCTGGTGCTGGAGCGGGTGCGGCGCAAGGTGAAGCAGGGCCTGTCCTACCACGCTGCCCTGGAGGCGGTGGCCGCCTCCACCGTGTTCACCACCCATACCCCGGTGCCGGCGGGCCACGACCACTTCGCCGAAGAGATGATCTGGGAATACTTCAGCCGCTGCTGCATGGACCTGGGCATCAGCCGGGAGGAGTTCATGCACCTGGGGGGCGCCGGCCACGGCCAGGACTTCAACATGACCAAGCTGGCCCTGAACGGCTCGCGCCACCACAACGGCGTGTCCCGCATCCATGGCGGCGTGTCCTCCCACATCCTGTCGGACATGTGGCCCCAGATCTCGCCCGCCGAGTCTCCCATGGAGTACATCACCAACGGCGTGCATGTCTCCACCTTCCTGGCCCAGGAATGGCAGGACCTGTTCGACAACAAGCTGGGCTACGAATGGCGCCGGCGCCTCACGGACGTGGATTTCTGGCAGCGCATCGAGGGCATTCCCGACCACCACTTCTGGTCGGTGCACCAGTCCATCAAGACCCAGATGCTGCACTCCATCCGCCACCGCACCACCCAGCAGCACCTGCGCAACCACGGTTCCGAGGCCCATCTGGAGCGCATGCTCAAGTTCGCCAACCCCCTGGACCCCAACGTGCTCACCATCGGCTTCGCGCGCCGCTTCGCCACCTACAAGCGCGCCACCCTGATGTTCGAGAACATGGAGTGGTTGCGCCAGATCATCGGCGACGCGGACCGGCCCGTGCTGTTCATCTTCGCCGGCAAGGCCCACCCGGCCGACAAGCCGGGCCAGGAGCTGATCCGCCGCATCCACGAGATCTCCCGCTGGCCCGAGTTCGAGGGCAAGCTGCTCATGGTGGAAGGCTACGACCTGGGCCTGGCCCGGCGCCTGGTGGCCGGCTGCGACGTGTGGCTCAACAACCCCATCTACCCTTTGGAGGCCTCCGGCACCTCGGGCATGAAGGCGGGCCTCAACGGCGTCATCAACCTGTCCGTCACCGACGGCTGGTGGGAC
>CAZREY010000027.1:0-6758 GCA_964599015.1 uncultured Thiobacillus sp. | reverse complement strand
ATCAAGCCCGCGCCCGAGTATTTCGACGATGCCCGCCGCAACCGGGAGGACAGCCGGGATCTGTACGAACTGCTCCAGGACCAGGTGATCCCCATGTATTACCGGCGCAACGAGCTGGGCATTTCCACCGAGTGGGTCAAGATGGCCAAGCGCTCCATCACCACCCTGCTGCCCCGCTTCAACGCCACCCGCATGGTCATGGAGTACGCCAACAAGTTCTACGGACCCGCTTCCCGCCAGTGGCGCCGCTATTCGGAAGGAAATTTCGCCGCCGCCCAGTCCCTGGCTGCCTGGAAATCCAAGGTGCGCCATGCCTGGGGCGGCGTGTCCGTGCGCCGCATGGACGACCCGCGCAGGAACATGACCTTCGGCGAGTCCATGGAGATCCAGGTGGCGGTGAACCTCAACGGCCTGGCGCCGGAGGACGTGTGCGTGGAAGTGCTCATCGGCCGCGCCTCCCACACGGGCCAGGACAAGGATCTGCAAGCCGTGCCCATGAAGCCCGTCGGCTGGGATGGCGGCTATTGCACGTTCCAGCTGGAACTCATGCCGGAACTGTGCGGCCGCCTCATGTACCGGGTGCGGGTCTACCCCTTCCATGAACTGTTGACCCATCCCTTTGAGACGGGCCTGATGGTCTGGCTGTGAGGCGGGGATGAGGGATGGGTAATGAGGGATGGGTGATGGGAAATGAGGGGTGGGGCTTTCCCATTCCCCATTACCCATTTCCCATCACCAACGCATGACCGCCTTCCTCGCCATCGGCGTCGGCGCCGCCCTGGGGGCCTGGCTGCGCTGGGGCCTGGGCCTGTGGCTCAACCCCGTCTTCCCCGCCATTCCCTACGGCACCCTGGCGGCCAACCTGTCCGGGGGCTACCTGGTGGGCGTGGCCATTGCCTTCTTCGCCCAGCATCCGGGCCTGCCGCCTGAATGGCGCCTGTTCGCCATCACCGGCTTCCTGGGTGGCCTGACCACCTTCTCCACCTTCTCCGCCGAGGTCTTCACCCTGCTGAGCCGGGGCCAGATGGGCTGGGCCATGGCGGCCGCCGGCCTGCACCTGCTGGGCTCCCTGGCCATGACCGGGCTGGGGGTGTGGACCTATTCCTTGCTGAGGGGCTGACCATGGAAATGTTGTGCGTCCGTTTTTACGTGCAGGAAGGCATGCGCCTGGATCACCAGCCCATCGGCGAGTGGCTGTTCGACCAGGCCAAGGCGGTGGGCATCCCCGGCGGCACGGCCTTCCGCGCCGCCGCCGGCTTCGGCCGCCACGGGCTCCACGAGGACCATTTCTTCGAACTGGCGGGCCGGCTGCCCGAGGCGGTGGAATTCTTCGCCGCACCCACGGCCATCGATGCCTTGATCAATCGGGTAGGGCAGGCGGGTCTCAATTTGCTGTACATCACCTATCCGGTCAAAACAGGCGTGACCGGATAGGCATTTCATCAGCTATGAACCAACCAAGGGCGGGCCATTCTCGCGCAGGCGGCAAGCCAGGTGGTGTTATTACCCCCTCCCCCGCAAGCGGGGGAGGGCTGGGGAGAGGGCGGCGACCGGGCAGGTCGCCGTTTATTCATGGATAGCAGTGTGTTGCCCCTGGACCTCGCCGGTCAGGCCATCCTCTTCGCCGCCTCCTTCGTCGCCAACTGGCTTTCGGCCCTGTCCGGCGGCGGCGCGGGGCTGATCCAGTTCCCCATCCTCATCTTCCTGGGCCTGCCCTTCGGCGTGGCCCTGGCCACCCACAAGGTGGCCAGCGTGTTCCTGGGCATCGGCGCCACCTTCCGCCACCTGAAGGAAAGCCATCTGGAGCGGCGCTTCTCCCTGATCATCCTGGGCGCCGGGCTGCCCGGCGTGGTGCTGGGGGCCTCCACCATCCTGCACGTGCCGGAGCGGCCCGCCACCATCGCCCTGGGCCTGCTCACCCTGGGCCTGGGCGTCTACTCCGTGTTCAAGCCCAGGCTGGGCATGGACTTCGAACCGAAGAACCGGGAGGGCAGGGGGCTGTGGATGGGCATGGCGGGTCTGTTCACCGTGGGTTTCCTCAACGGCTCCATCACCTCGGGCACGGGCCTGTTCCTCACCATCTGGCTCATTCGCCACTTCGGCCTGGATTACAAGCGGGCCGTGGCCTACACGCTGATCCTGTGCGGCTTCTTCTGGAACGGCACCGGCGCCGTGGTGCTGGGCATCCTGGGCACCGTGGCCTGGGGCTGGATGCCCGCGCTATTGCTGGGCTCGGTGATTGGCGGCTACCTGGGCAGCCACGTAGCCATCACCAAGGGCAACGTGTGGATCAAGCGGGCCTTCGAGATCACCACCATCGCCATCGGGATCAAGCTGCTGGTGGGGTAGAACCGGGCTGTCTATTTCTCCCCCAAGCGCTGTTCCTTTTCCAGTTTGAACAGGTACTTCTGGATGTCGCGCTCGGTGTTCTGGGGCAGGTTGATGAACTGGCCGCCCACGTGCCTGACCTGGATGTCGTTCTTCAGGGTCAGAATCACGCTGTTGCGGATTTTCAGCGTGACGCAATAGGTGTCGCCCTCCGGTGTGAACAGACGCGCTTTTTCAAACGTCATCCCAACTTCCAGGGGAGTCTCCCCCACTTCATAGCGGATGCCGACGCCACCCAGGCTGATGTTGGTGACCTTGGTGGTCAGTTCACGCCCGGCTATGGGGATGATGCAACGGGTCGGTTTGACCTGGGAGACTTCTACCCGGTAGTACTCCCGGCGCTGGAAGCGGAAAAGGCTGGCGGGCAGCTTGATGCGGTAGGCCTCCAGATTGTCGAACTGGACACGTTCGGCCTTGGGCACCGTGAACTGGATGCGCACGCCTTTATAGGTGGCGCTGCAGTTGGCCCCCGTGCCTGCCAGCAACTCGTTATTGACCGGGCTGTCCTCGATGCACTCCATGTAGGCCAGGCCTTTCTGCTCATTCACGCCGAGAATCGTGGACAGAAAGCATTGTTTGCTGCGCAGGCCCTGGGCCGAGACCAGCACCCGGTCATTCGCCATGCCGCGAATGATCTGCTCGATTTCATGGGGATTCCTGATCTCGTAGCGGGCGAGGTCTTCCTCCGCCTTCGACTGGTAATGATCGATATCCATCGGGTATTGCGGGGGCTCCGCCCGTCAACAAAATTCCGTAATGGTAAATCAGTGGTACCAGGGGGGGGCGATGAAGCTTGCGATTGGGTCGTCATGAATCCTGGCCAGCAAGCCATATCGGGGTTCTCGCGGGCGCCCCGTCCGTCCAATGCCGCCGAACTGCTGTCTGGTAGAGGTGCCTGGTTGAGGTCTTTCCTTGGATGGGGGGGCGGCTTCCGGTATCATTCCGCATCCCTGCATCAGTCAAATTTATGCCTCGCTACGTCTTCGTCACCGGTGGTGTCGTGTCCTCCCTGGGCAAGGGCATCGCCGCCGCGTCCCTGGGGGCCATCCTGGAGTCCCGGGGCCTCACCGTCACCCACCTGAAGCTGGATCCCTATATCAACGTGGATCCGGGCACCATGAGCCCGTTCCAGCACGGCGAGGTGTTCGTCACCGAGGACGGCGCCGAGACGGACCTGGACCTGGGCCACTACGAGCGCTTCACCCGGGCCAAGATGTCCAAGCGCAACAACTTCACCACCGGCCAGATCTACGAGTCGGTGATCAAGAAGGAGCGCCGGGGCGAGTACCTGGGCAAGACCGTGCAGGTCATCCCCCACATCACCGACGAGATCAAGGCCTCCATCAAGCGGGGCGCCGACGGGGCGGACGTGGCCCTGGTGGAGATCGGCGGCACGGTGGGCGACATCGAATCCCTGCCCTTCCTGGAGGCCATCCGCCAGATGGGCATCGAGGAGGGCAAGACGGGCTGCTGCTTCATCCACCTGACCCTGCTGCCCTACATCCCCACCGCCGGGGAGCTGAAGACCAAGCCCACCCAGCATTCCGTGAAGGAATTGCGGGAGATCGGCATCCAGCCGGACGTGCTGCTGTGCCGGGCGGATCGTTCCATCCCCGCGGAGGAGCGGCGCAAGATCGCCCTGTTCTGCAACGTCATGCCCGAGGCGGTCATCGAGGCCCTGGATTCGGACTCCATCTACAAGATCCCGGCCATGCTGCATGACCAGATGCTGGACGAGATCGTCTGCCACAAGCTGGGCCTGCTGGCCAAGGCGGCGGACCTGTCCGTGTGGAAGCGGCTCATCGACGCTCTGGAGCATCCGGAGCATGAGGTGGACATCGCCTTCGTGGGCAAGTACGTGGACCTGACCGAGTCCTACAAGTCCCTCACCGAGGCCCTGGTGCACGCGGGCATCCACACCCGCAGCAAGGTGAACATCCATTACGTGGATTCCGAGGCCATCGAGCGGGACGGCTGCGGCGTGCTGGCGGCCATGGATGCCATCCTGGTGCCCGGCGGTTTCGGCAAGCGGGGCACCGAAGGGAAGATCTGCGCCATTCGCTTCGCCCGGGAACACAAGCTGCCCTACCTGGGCATCTGCCTGGGCATGCAGCTGGCGGTGGTGGAATTCGCCCGGGACGTGGCCGGCATGCAGGGCGCCCATTCCACCGAGTTTGAGCAGGACACCCCCTTCCCGGTCATCGGCCTCATCACCGAATGGCAGGACCGCAGCGGCAGGCTGGAAAAGCGGGACGAGACCTCCGACCTGGGCGGCACCATGCGCCTGGGCGGCCAGGTGTGCCATCTGAAGGAAGGCAGCCTGGCGCGGGAGGTCTACGGCAAACCCGAGATCACCGAGCGCCATCGCCACCGCTACGAAGTGAACAACACCCTGCTCAGGGAACTGGAAGCCAAGGGCCTGGTGGTGGCCGGCCGGGCCCCCGTCACCGACCTGTGCGAGATGGTGGAGCTGCCCCGGGACGTGCACCCCTGGTTCGTGGGCTGCCAGTTCCACCCCGAATTCACCTCCAACCCCCGGGACGGCCACCCCCTGTTCAAAGCCTTCGTGGAAGCGGCCCTGGCCAACAGCAAGACCCATGGCAACAGCAAGGAGACCCAGTCATGAAACTTTGCGGCTTCGAAGTCGGGCTGGATCAGCCCCTGTTCCTCATCGCCGGCCCCTGCGTGGTGGAGTCCGAGCAGATGGCCCTGGATACCGCCGGGAGGCTGAAGGAAATCTGCGCCGAGGTGGGCATCAACTTCATCTACAAGTCCTCCTACGACAAGGCCAACCGCTCCTCCGGCGGGGCCTTCCGGGGCCTGGGCATGGACGAGGGCCTGCGCATCCTGTCCGAGGTGAAGAAGCAGCTGGGCCTGCCGGTGATCACCGACGTGCACAACGAGGCGGAGATTCCCGCCGTGGCCGCCGTGGTGGACGTGCTCCAGACCCCCGCCTTCCTGTGCCGCCAGACGGATTTCATCCAGGCCTGCGCCGCCACGGGCAAGCCGGTGAACATCAAGAAGGGCCAGTTCCTGGCCCCCGGCGACATGAAGAACGTGGTGGCCAAGGCCAAGGCGGCCAACGGCGGCGCCGACACCATCATGGTGTGCGAGCGGGGCGTGTCCTTCGGCTACAACACCCTGATCTCCGACATGCGCGGCCTGGCCATCATGCGGGAGACCAACTGCCCCGTGGTGTTCGACGCCACCCATTCGGTGCAGCAGCCCGGCGGCCAGGGCGACCGTTCCGGCGGCCAGCGGGAGTTCGTGCCCGTGCTGGCGCGGGCCGCCGTGGCCAGCGGCATTTCCGGCCTGTTCGCCGAGACCCATCCGGACCCGGCCAAGGCCCTGTCCGACGGCCCCAACGCCTGGCCCCTGCACCTGATGAAGGAATTGCTCTTCACCCTCAAGGAAATCGACGCCTTGGTGAAGCAAAAGGGCTTTATCGAAGCCCGTGTTTGAGGTTGCTGTGCCCCCGGCTCGGAAAAACAGACCGGGCCGCCCCCCGAGGGGGGCAAGTCATTCTTGGGGCGGCCCGGCGAACGACTTGAGAGGCGGCAAAACCGCCTTGTGTTAGAAGAAAAGAGGAAAGAAATAGAGCGCTATCGTTGATGTGATCGCCCGGGAGATCCTGGATTCCCGCGGCAACCCCACCGTGGAAGCCGACGTGCTTCTGGAATCCGGCGTGCTGGGCCGCGCCGCCGTGCCCTCCGGGGCCTCCACCGGCAGCCGCGAGGCCATCGAACTGCGGGACGGCGACAAGGCCCGCTACCTGGGCAAGGGCGTGCTCAAGGCCGTGGAGAACGTGAACACCGAGATCGCCGAGGCCATCCTGGGCCTGGACGTGGAAGAGCAGCATCTCATCGACGCCACCATGATCGACCTGGACGGCACCGAGAACAAATCCCGCCTGGGGGCCAACGCCCTGCTGGCCGTATCCCTGGCCTGCGCCCGGGCCGCCGCCGAGGATTGCCGCCTGCCCCTGTACCGCTATCTGGGCGGCGCCGGCCCCATGCACCTGCCCGTGCCCATGATGAACATCGTCAACGGCGGCGCCCACGCCAACAACAGCGTGGACATGCAGGAGTTCATGGTCATCCCCGCCGGCGCCAAGTCCTTCCGCGAGGCCCTGCGCTGCGGCGCCGAGGTGTTCCACACCCTGAAGAAGCTGCTGGACAAGGCCGGCCACCCCACCACGGTGGGCGACGAGGGCGGCTTCGCCCCCAACTTCAAGTCTAACGAGGAGGCCCTGAAGTTCATCGTCGAGGCCATCGGCGCCGCCGGCTACACCCCGGGCTCCGACGTGCTCATCGGCCTGGACTGCGCCTCCAGCGAGTTCTACAAGGACGGCCGCTATGTGCTGGAATCCG
>CAZREY010000026.1:0-14739 GCA_964599015.1 uncultured Thiobacillus sp. | reverse complement strand
TGCGCATCACCAGCGCCGGCAAATTGATTCTGACTGCCTGAACCCACCCAATACATTCATCTCCATAAAAGGACTCTCCATGAAGAAGTTGATCCTCGCCCTTGCCCTGTCCACCGTACTGGGTGCCCAGCCCGCTCTCTCCGCCGAGATGGATGCCGGCCCCGTCCTGGGCCAATACGCCAGCCTGGTGCATGCCAATTACGAAGACGCCCTGACCAGCGCCAGGGCCCTGCAAATGGCCATCGACACCTTCCTGTCCAGCCCCTCGGCCGAGACCCAGCAGGCGGCCCAGAGGGCCTGGCGGGCGGCGCGGGAGTTCTACGGCCAGACCGAGGCCTTCCGCTTCTATGGCGGGCCCATCGACGACGACAACGGCCCCGAGGGCCGCCTCAACGCCTGGCCCATGGACGAGTCCTTCGTGGATGGCGTGGAGGGCAACCCCAACGCCGGCCTCATCAACGACCCCGGTTTCGCCATCACCAAGGAGGCCCTGGCGGGCCAGAACGAGCAGGGCGGCGAGGAGAACGTGGCCACCGGCTACCACGCCATCGAGTTCCTGCTGTGGGGCCAGGACTTCAACGACGACGGCCCCGGCAAGCGCAGCTTCACGGACTTCGTGGACGGCAAGGCCCCCAATGCCGACCGCCGCCGGCTCTATCTCAAGACCGTCACCGAACTGCTCATCGACGACCTGACCACTCTGACCAAGGCCTGGCGCCCCGGCAGCAAGCTGAACTACCGGGCCCGCTTCGTGGAGGGCGGACAGGAATCCCTGCGCAAGATGTTCGTGGCCCTGGGTTCCCTGTCCCGGGGCGAGCTGGCGGGGGAGCGCCTGGAGGTGGCCCTCAACAGCCAGGACCAGGAGGATGAGCACTCCTGCTTCTCCGACAACACCCACCGGGACGCGGTGCTCAACGCCACGGGCATCGAGAACGTCTGGCTGGGCCGCTACAAGCGGGCCGACGGCAGCATGATGCAGGGTCCGTCATTGAAGGACCTGGTGGCCGCCCGGGATGCGGCCCTGGCGGACAGGACCAGCAGGCAGATAGCCCAGTCCGTGGCCAATGCCAACGCCATCCAGGCCCCCTTCGACCGGGAGATCGTGGGCGGCAAGGATGCCCCCGGCCGTCAGCGCATCCAGGCCA
Source organism: uncultured Thiobacillus sp. (assembly GCA_964599015.1). Lineage (GTDB taxonomy): Bacteria > Pseudomonadota > Gammaproteobacteria > Burkholderiales > Thiobacillaceae > PFJX01. Next base: position 13,594 of record CAZREY010000026.1, on the reverse strand, counting down.
CGGTCAACAGCCTGGTGCAGCAGAGCAAGGACCTGGTGGCCGCCGCCAACGCGGTGGGCATCACCAAGCTGACCCTGGTGCAGCCCTGACCTTCCTCCCCTCCCCCGCAGGCGGGGGAGGGGCCGGGGGAGAGGGATATTCAGCCAGCTCCCAGCCAGCCCAACGTAAACCAAGCATCATGAATCTGCGCAAACCTCTAGCCGCCGCGCTCTTGCTGTCCGCCGCGGGCCTGGCCGCCGCCCCCGTGGACGATCCCCTGGGCGAGAAGGCCGGCGGCGACACCACCGTCTACGCCACGGGCCGCAATGCCTTCTCCTTCCCCGCCGCCAACCTGACGGATGAGGAGCGCACCCGCTTCGTCATCGGCAACTCCTTCTTCAAGCGCAACTGGGTGGAGGCCCCGTCCTCCACCAAGGCCCGGGATGGCCTGGGGCCCCATTTCATCGCCCGTTCCTGCGGCGGTTGCCACGTGAACGACGGCCGGGGCGCGCCGCCCCAGCCCGGGCAGCAGCCCGTGGGCCTGCTGCTGCGCCTGTCGGTGCCGGGCGTGGGGGCCCATGGGGGCATCGTCCCCGAACCGACCTACGGCGACCAGTTCAACAATGCCGCCGTGCAGAAGGTGAAGCCGGAAGGCAAGGTGGTCATCACCCACACGGAGGTGAAGGGCCGGTTCGCCGACGGCACCCCCTACACCCTGAAGCGGCCCCACTATGCCTTCGCCGAGCTGGGCTACGGCCCCATGGCCAAGGACGTGCTGGTGAGCCCCCGGGTGGCGCCCCAGATCATCGGCGTGGGCCTGCTGGAAGCCATTGCCGAGGCGGACATCCTGGCCAATGCCCGGTCCCAGGCCGCCGCCAGGGGGCCCGTCAAGGGCGTGCCCAACCAGGTGTGGGACGCCCCCTCCGGCCGCATGATGCTGGGCCGCTTCGGCTGGAAGGCCAACGTGGCCACCATCGCCCACCAGACCGCCGGCGCCTTCCAGGGAGACATCGGCATCACCTCCGGCGTGTTCCCGGACGAGGCCTGCACCACCGCCCAGAAGGACTGCCTGGCCGCACCGGGTGGTGGCCAAAAACAAGGCAGCCAGGGCAAGGCTCCGGAGATCGATGACAAGACCTACGGTGACGTGGTGTTCTACCAGGCCACCCTGGCGCCGGCGGCCCGCCGCGCGCCTCAGGACGCCCAGGTGCTCCAGGGTCAGAAGCTGTTCGCCCAGGCCGGCTGCAACACCTGCCACCGGCCCAGCTACGTCACCACCGCCTCGCCCACCCCCCGGTTCAGCAGCCCGGCCCTCAACGGCCAGCACATCCATCCCTACACCGACCTGCTGCTGCACGACATGGGCGAGGATCTGGCGGACGGACGCCCCGACGGCCAGGCCAGCGGCCGCCAGTGGAAGACGCCGCCCCTGTGGGGCGTGGGCCTGATCCGCGACGTGAACGGCCACAGCAGGCTGCTTCATGACGGCCGCGCCGACGGCGTGCTGGAGGCCGTGCTTTGGCACGGCGGCGAGGCGGAGGAGAGCCGCGGGCGGGTGCTGAGGATGAGCAAGCCCGAGCGGGAGGCCCTGGTGAAATTCGTGGAGTCCCTGTGATGGATGCGGGGCGAAACGGGAAACGGGAAATGGGAAACGGAACGACACCAGGGAAGGGTCGAGCGAGGAGCGGTTTTGCATTTCTCGTTTCCCTTTTCCCATGTCTCTTGCCCATCGGCCAAGCCCAGGCGGATACCGCCACTTCGATCCAGGCCGTGCACAAGGACTGGATGGCGCCCCGGGCGGTTGAACTTGTGGTGGCCAGTGAGGATTTGACCCAGGCGCTGGAAGTCTATTGCGGCAAGCAAGACGCCCCATCGGACCTGGACCAGCCCCGCCGGGCGTGGCGCGATGCCCTGGATCGCTGGGAACGCCTTTCCGCCGTGGCCATCGGTCCGGTGCTGGAGCGCCGCGCCCAGCGTCGGATCGACTTCAGTCCCACCCGGCCGCGCATGATCGAGAAGGGCATCAGGTCGGCCCCGAAAACCCCGGCGGACATGGAGCTCATCGGCACCCCGGCCAAGGGATTCCCCGCCCTGGAGTGGCTGCTGTGGGTCAAGCCGGCCCAGCCCGGTTCCCCCGCCTGTGCCTATGCCGTCCAGGTGGCCGCCGAAATCCAGCGGGAGGCTCAGGCCCTGGCGGCGGCCCGGCCGGCCGAGGCGGGGCAGGGCGCGGCCCTGGCCGAGCTGTTGAACCAGTGGGTGGGCGGCCTGGAGCGCCTGCGCTGGGCGGACATGGAGATGCCCGCCCGGGTGGCCATGACCGGCGGCAAGGAGGCGCCCGACTATCCGCGCCGGGACAGCGGCGCGAGTGCCATGAGTTGGGCGGCGCGCTGGGCCTCCCTGCGGGATCTGGCCGTGGGCCCCCATTCCCTGGAGGCGGCCCTGCGCCAGGCCGGCCACGCCCCGGTGGCGGAGGCACTGGCCGGAGCCGTGGGCCGGGCGAATGCCGCCATGGCGGGCTTGCCCGCCGGCGATACCCCCCGCATCCTGGAGGCCGCCCGGGAACTTGCCGCCCTGAAGCGTTTGGTGGAAAACGAGGTGGCGACGGCCCTGGGTGTCAGCATCGGCTTTTCCGACGCGGACGGGGACTGAGGCGTGTTCAGCCGACGCGCCTTCCTGGCCTGTCTTCCCGCGCTCCTGGGGGCGCCAGCCTGGGCGCGCGCAGCCGCCCAGGCTGGAGAACACATCCGCCTGGCCGCCGCCTGGCAGGCCGGGCACGGCTATCAGGTGGGCATCCTGGATCATGCCGAAGGCCCTGCCATACGCGCCGCCTTGGACGTGCCCACCCGCGCCCATGGCCTGCTGGCGGAGCCGGGCGGCACCCTCCTGGCCGTGGCGCGCCGTCCCGGCGACTGGCTGCTGCGCTGGGATGCGCAAGGCCGTGCCCTGGCCTGGCGCTGGATCGAGCCTCGCCGCGCCTTCGCCGGCCACATGCTGGCGAGCCCCGACGGCCGTACCGTCTACACCACCGAGGTCGACCTGGACACCGGCGCCGGCCTCCTCGGCGTGCGGGATGGCACCAGCCTGGAAAAGCGGGCCGAATGGCCCACCCACGGCCTGGACCCCCACATGCTCACCTGGGACGCCGGCCGGCCCGGCACCATGATCGTGGCCAACGGCGGCGTGCCCACCCGGCCCGAGACGGGGCGGGTGAAGCGGGACCTGCACCGCATGGACTCCTCCATCGTGCGCCTGGACGCCGGCACGGGGGCTTTGCTGGGCCAATGGCGCCTGCAGGACCCGCGCCTCTCCCTGCGGCACCTGGCCTGGAATGGCCAAGGCGGCAAACCCGTGCTGGGCATCGCCCTCCAGGCGGAGCACGACGATGCGGAGGCCAAGTCCAAGGCCCCCATCCTGGCCCTGTTCGACGGCCAGTCCCTGCGCGCCGTGGAGGCGCCCGTGTCCCTGGCCGGTTACGGCGGTTCCATCGCCGCCCTGGGAGAGGGGTTTGCCGTGAGCTGTCCCCGCCGCCAGGGCGTGGCGGTTTTCGGCGCCGAAGGCTTCCGCAGCCTGGTGGGCCTGGACGAGGCCTGCCCCCTGGCCAGTGCCCGGGGCACGCTCTGGGCCGGCGGCGGTGAACGGATGCTGGCCCTGGCGCCGGATGCCCGTTTGGCCGAAGAGGACCGGCTGCCGGGCATCCGGCTCGACAACCACTGGATCGCTCTCGCTTGAGACACTGAACCGAGCCGTGGGGCCGGGCCGGTCTCAAGGCGCAATCCGCGAGATACGTCCACGCGCCCGCGCCAGATTTTTCTCCATCAGCATATGCCGATGCTTGAATAAACAATTAAGAATCATTATCATTGAAGAACGTGGAAGCGGGTGACGGGATGAGCCGCCAATCACCAACGTTTCCACGCCAGAGCCAGCCAACCGCCAGCCAACCGACTTGTCTCAACATCCTTTGACGGGGTGGCTGTGTGAACACCGATATCCTCTTGAATCCCCCGCCCGGCCGGAGCGAGCGCGCCACGGGCACGACGATGCGGAAGATTCCTTCCGGTGACCTGTTCCAGTCCAAACAGGAAGTCGTGATCCGACACGATGGCCAGGAATACCGTCTGCGCATCACGCGTCAGAACAAGCTGATCCTGACCAAATGAACGCCGTCTACGGTCAACCCGGCAACTGGCGCACCCTGGGTGGGGTGGCTGCCCTCCACGGGGCCGTGGCCCTGGCGTTGCTGAGCGTGGAACCGGTGGCCGAGGCGGTGGGGTTGCATCAGCCATTGATGGTGAGCCTGTTGGCGGCGCCGGCGCCCGAGCCCCAGGTATTGCCCCTGCCGCAGCCCCCCAAGCCCCCGGTAAAACAGCAGCCGGCGCAAGTGCAACCGGTGCAGCCGGTGCCGCCGCCACCCGTGCTTGCCGCCCGTGAAGAAGCCCCCAGTCCCGTGGCGGTGCCCGCCCCGCCGCCGGCGCCCGAGCCGACGCCCGCAGTGCTGCCGGCCCCCGCGCCCGAGCCGGTAAAGCCCCTGGCCGCCGCCCCGGTGGCGATTCCCGCGCCGCCGCCGCTGATCCCGCCCCGCTTCGACGCGGATTACCTGGACAACCCCTCGCCGTCCTACCCGCCCCTGTCCCGCCGCATGGGGGAGCATGGCCGGGTGCTGCTGCGGGTGTTCGTGAGCCCGGACGGCGCCCCCGCCCAGGTGGAGATTCGTGAATCCAGCGGCCATGAGCGTCTGGACAAAGCGGCCCGGGACACCGTGCAGCGCTGGCGTTTCGTGCCGGCCAGGCAGGGCGACCGGGGTGTCGCCGCCTGGGTGCTGGTGCCCATTTCCTTCTCGCTTCGGAGTTGATCCATGGAAACAAACCTGGGCTTCGCCCACTTCCTGTCCCAGGCCGACGGCGTCGGTCATTTCCTGCTGGTGGTGCTGGCGCTGATGTCCATCGCCACCTGGTATCTCATCGCCAGCAAGGCCTGGTCCAACTGGGCCATGCGCGAGCATGCGCGCCGCTTCCAGGCGCATTTCTGGCAGGCGCCGGACATGCAGGCGGTGGCGGCCCACCTGAAGCAGCACGGCATCCATGATCCCTTCTCCCATCTCACCCACCACGGCCTGCGCGCCGTCGAGCAGCACGGCGCCAGGACCGGCAAGCGCATGATCGAGGCGGGCGGCGCCGACGAATTCCTCACCCGCGCCCTGCGCCGGGCCATCGAGCAGGACACGGCGCGCCTGGAATACGGCCACACCGTGCTGGCCTCGGTGGCGTCCTCCGCCCCCTTCGTGGGCCTGTTCGGCACCGTATGGGGCATCTACCACGCCCTGCTGGCCATCGGCATGAGCGGTCAGGGCACCCTGGACAAGGTGGCCGGCCCCGTGGGCGAGGCCCTGATCATGACCGCCCTGGGCCTGGCCGTGGCCATTCCTGCCGTGCTGGCCTACAACGCCTTCAACCGCGCCAACCGCCTGCTGCTGGCGGAACTGGACGGCTTCGCCCATGACCTGTTCGCCTACATGTCCACCGGCAACCTGATGGATCGCCGTCACGCCGACCGGGTGGCGACCCTGCGGCCCGTGGCGGAGGCGGCCTAATGGCCTTCGGCGGACTGACCCGGACCCAGGGCCAGCAGCCCGTGGCGGAGATCAACATGATCCCCCTCATCGACGTGATGCTGGTGCTGCTGGTGATCTTCATCGTCACCGCGCCCCTGCTCACCCACGCGGTGAAGGTGGACCTGCCCAAGGCCAGCAGCCAGGTGAACACCCCCAAGCGGGAAAACATCCACCTTTCCATCGACGCCGCCGGCACGGTGTTCTGGAACGGGGAGCGGGTGGCGGCGGAGGACTGGCGTGCCCGCATGGGGGAAGCGGCCCGCGTGGATCCCCTCACGGAACTGCACATCCGCGCCGACGGCGAGATCGCCTACAAGCAGGTGGTGGGCGTGATGTCGGATGCCGCCAAGGCCGGCCTCACCCGCATCGGCTTCGTCACCGACCCGCGCATGGCGCCATAGCCGAATCCGCGGCACGTTCACGGGCCGTGGGAGGTAGAGAGCAATCAGGGGTTTCCCGGCAGGAAGCCTCTTTCCGGTCAGCCACCCGGCCCGGGTTCTCCGGGCGCCAGGCAGCCAGCCATTTTTTCTGCGTGATGGACGGGGTTTGGTTCCCCCCGGGGCCTGTCGCGCAGAGATCGTTGAAGGTTGTTTTACGGGGTCGACGCGGCGGACAGCGGTCAACCCCATCTGAAGCAATGAATAGCCAGCCCATCGCCAGCCACTGTTTTGTTTTGTCTAGAGAGGAAAACTGGAAGTGACGATGAAATCGCGAGTCAACAAAATCAGACTGCCGAAAAGCTTCAGGCTGAAGGACGCCGAGATCATGGCGCCCATGGTCAAGACCAGCCTGGCCCTGGGCATCAGCACGGCGATGCTCGTGCCGCTGTCGGCCATGGCGCAGGAAAAGACGGAGAGCAAGGAGGTGGTGCTGGGCACCGTGAAGGTGGAAGACACCGCCATCGACCCCAATCCCAACGCCGAACCCGGCGTGCCCTACAAGGCCAAGTATTCCGGCGACGAGCGCCATACACGACCCCTGGCCGAGACGCCCCTGACCATCTCGGTGCTGACCAAGGCCCAGATCGATGATTCGGGCTACACCGACCTGCGCGCCATCCTGGACGCCCAGCCCGGCATCACCCTGGGCACGGGCGAGAACGGCAACGCCTTCGGCGACCGCTACATCATCCGTGGCCAGGAAGCCCGTTCCGATGTGTTCGTCGACGGCCTGCGGGATCCGGGCATGACCATCCGCGAGAGCTTCGCCACGGAACAGGTGGAAATCTCCAAGGGCCCCAACTCCAGTTTCGCCGGCCGTGGCACCACCGGCGGGGCGGTCAACTCGGTGACCAAGCAGGCCACCCTGGACTATGACTTCGCCAAGCTTTCCACCGGCTTCGGCACGGACAGGCACACCCGCCTGACCCTGGATACCAACCAGGTGCTCGGCGACAAGGTGGCCCTGCGCGCCAACGCGCTATACGGCTACGAGGAAGTGCCCGACCGGGGGCCGACCGATCGCGAGCGCAAGGGCCTGGCCCTGTCCGGCCTGTTCCTGCCCAGCGACGGGGTGGACGTCGTGCTGGACTACTACGGCATGCGCGCCAAGGACAACCCGGATCTGGGCAGCTACCTGGTGGGCACCGTGCCCAACCGGGTGCCCGCCGATAACGTGCCGGTCTATGCCCAGGCCCAGGACTTCATGACGTCCGACGTGGACACCGTGACCGCGCGCCTCAAGTTCAAGATCACCCCGGACACGCGCCTCACCAACAACACCCGTTTCGGTACATCGGACAACGGCTACGTGGCCACCGGCGCCCGCGCCGCCACCACCGGCGTCAACAACCCGGGCGGCGTCTACAGCACCGCCACCCTGAGCACCCATCAGGGCTGGCAGGAGGTGGAATATTTTGCCAACCAGACCAACCTGTTCCTGGACCGGACCATCGCCGGCAAGAAGCACGAGTTCATCGTCGGTCTGGAATACACCGACCACGCCGTGCTGAACGGCGTCTACAGCGTCACCAATTCCGGCCAGAACTGCATCACCGGCGCCGGCGCGGTGCTCAACGCCTGGTGCATCACCGACGCTGGCGGCAATCCGGTGAACGGCCTGAACACCCTCATGAACCGGCAGATCACCAAGGGGGCCTGGGACCAGGACTGGGCCATCAAGACCACGTCCCTCTCCCTGCTGGATACCGTGGACATCACGGACAAGGTCACGGCCTTCGCCGGCATCCGGCGCGACCATTTCGACTATGACCTCAAGGCCTACTGGAACCACGACGGTGATTCAGGGGCCGGCGCCACGCCCACGGTGCTCGGCAATTTCAAGGATTCGGATGCCATCCTGAACGGCCATGTGGGCGTGACCTACAAGTTCCGGCCGGATGCCAACGTCTACGCCACCTATTCCACCGCCAGCGACATCAATGGCGGCGAATCGGACGTGGGCACCAGTTCCGGCTACGGCGGCCTGGCGGTGAACTACGTCTGCGTAGACCGGACAAACCCCGACCCCGCGCTGCGGGGCTGCGATCCCAACGGCAGCATCGAGGCCAAGCCGGAAACGACGCAAAACCTGGAACTGGGCACCAAGTGGAACGTCATGGGCGGCAAGCTGCTGGCCACGGCCTCACCAAGACCAACGTCATGGAAGGCAGCGGCTACGATGCGGGCGCCTCCTTCAACACCGGCAAGAACCGGGTGCGGGGCATCGAACTGGGCCTGAGCGGCATGCTGACGGACAAGCTCACGGCCCAGGCCGGCGTGACCTTCATGAAGGCCAGGGTGCTGGAATCGGCCACCGCCGCCAACGTGGGCAAGACCCTGAGCAACTTCGCCGACAACACCGCCAGCGCCCAGCTGAAGTACCAGGCCACCCCCAGGCTGGCCATCGGCGGGGCGGTGAAGTACGAAGGCAGGAAGTACGCCGGCCAGCCCGATACGGCGGCGGGATACACGGGCACCGGTGAATACAGCCAGCCCATCCCCGCCTACACGGTGGTGGACCTGTTCGCCAACTACCGCTTCAGCAAGAGCCTGGACGTGCGTCTGAATGTCGGCAACGTGGCGGACAAGGACTACTACCTGGCCGGCTATCGTTCCGGCTCCTTCCTCTACAAGGGGGACGCGCGGAATGTCCGCCTGACGCTGAACTATGACTTCTGATCGGTAACCACCGAAGCCGGGCGAAAGCCCGGCTTTTCCCCGGATCCCATGATCGAGCCTCAAACCCCTTCATCCCCCCTGAGCCGGATTCCTTCGGATATCCACTGTGCCCGGGACTACGAATTCCTGGCCCGGCGTTTCATCGCCGCGCCGACCCATGCCTACATCGCCGGCGGCAGCGGGCATGACACGACCCTGGCCGCGAATGTCGCTGCCTTCTCGACGATCCGGCCCTGGCCCCGCCTGCTGCGGAATGTCACGGCCGGCCACACGGGCCTGGGCCTGCTCAACCGCGAGTTCGCCCATCCCCTCCTGCTGGCCCCCCTGGCCTTCCAGAAACTGGTCCATCCCTCGGGCGAGATCGAAACCGCCCGGGCCGCGGCGGCCACGGATACCTGCCTGGTGTGCAGCACCCTGTCCTCCGTGAACCTGGAGGACGTCGCCCGGCACGCCGGCGCGGAGAAGTGGTTCCAGCTCTACTTCCAGCCCCGGCGGGAGGTCACCCGGGACCTGGTGAGGCGGGCCGAGGCCGCGGGCTACACCGCCCTGGTGGTGACCCTGGACGCATCGGTCCAGGCCCCCAGCCTCGGCTCCCTACGGGCCGGATTCCGCATGCCGGCGGAGGTGGTGCCGGCCAGCCTGTCGGCATATCCCGCCCCGGGGCCCGTGGCCCTGCCGCCCGGCGGCAGCATGATCTTCCAGGGCATGATGGCCGAGGCGCCCACCTGGGAGGATTTGTCCTGGTTGCTGGGCCAGACGGCCCTGCCCGTGCTGGTCAAGGGTGTGCTGCACCCCGAGGACGCTGCGCGCCTGCAAGCCCTGGGCGTGGCGGGTCTGGTGGTGTCCAACCACGGCGGTCGCACCCTGGACGGCGTGCCGGCCAGCCTGGAGGTCCTGCCCGGCATCCGCCAGGCCGTGGGGCCGGCATTCCCCCTGCTGCTGGACAGCGGCATCCGCTCCGGGACGGACGTCTTCAAGGCCCTGGCCCTGGGGGCCGACGCGGTCATGATCGGCCGCCTCCAGGTCTATGCCCTGGCCGTGGCGGGGGCCCTGGGGGTGGCCCACATGCTCAAGCTGCTGCGGGAGGAACTGGAGCTGTGCATGGCCATGACCGGCTGCGCCACCCTGGCGGACATCGGCCCCGAAATGATTCTTCCCTGAATGAGAAAGACGAAACCCATGTTGATCCCCATCGAAAACGTGCTGAGCAAGGACGAGGTGCGAGAATTCCGCGCCCGCCTGGACCAGGCCCCGTGGCAGGACGGCCTGAAGACTGCCGGTACCCTGGCCCGGGCCGTGAAGCGCAACCAGCAGCTGGAGGACGGCAGCGAGCTGGCGGTGAGCCTGGGCAACCACATCCTGCGCAAGCTGGGCAGCCATCCCGCCTTCATCTCGGCGGCCCTGCCCGACAAGATCTATCCGCCCAAGTTCAACCGCTACGCCGACGGCGGCGCCTATGGCGCCCACGTGGACAGCGCCCTCATGCAGGTGCCCGGCACCAGCGTCACGGTGCGCAGCGATCTCTCCGCCACCCTGTTCCTGGCCGAGCCGGATGAATACGACGGTGGCGAACTGGAGATCGAGGGCCCCTTCGGCGTCCAGGCCGTGAAGCTGGAGGCGGGGGACATGGTGCTATACCCCTCCAGCAGCCTGCACCGGGTCACGCCGGTGACCCGGGGCGCCCGCATCGCCTCCTTCTTCTGGATCCAGAGCCTGGTGGCCGACGAGGGGGAAAGGACCCTGCTGTTCGACCTGGACCAGGCCATCCAGGCGCTGACCCCCACGGTCCCGCCGGAGGACGGCACCCTGCTCAAGCTGACGGGGGTGTACCACAACCTGCTCCGCCGCTGGGCCGCGGCCTGAGTCGCTGTCCAAGGACAACAAACCCATGCCTCCCATGACGTGTCTGCCCAAGCAAGCTGCGTTTCGCAGTGGTGGAAGCCACGTCGCCGCACCCTGCAATCAGGGCTTCTCTCGCGCGATTTGCCCTCCCCCAGCCAGCCACACGATGTCCGGCCGACTTCGGCGTCGGGCAGCCAGCCATTCCCTTTCCCGCAACGGCATCCGGGTCCCGCCATCCCTCAGGGCCATGATGCCGTAAACGAAATCCCCGCCAGCTACCGGGCGTTCGCCCAGGCAGCCAGCCAAGTTTTTTCTCATGACTTGGAGACTGCCATGCACGCATCCGCAAGACGATCCTGGGCCAGGCGCCCCCTGACCGTGGCCCTGGTCCTGGCCTGGACAGCCACGGCCCAGGCCGAAACCCAGCTGAAGGAAGTGGTGGTGTCCGCCACCCGCACGGAAACCGAGGCGGACAACGTGGCCGCCAGCATCACCAGCCATACGCGGGCGGAGCTGGACCGCCGCGTCATCGCCGACGAGGTGGACCTGTTCCGGGACGATCCGGACGTGGCCTTCGCCCGGGACGCGCGCCGCTTCGGCGCCACCCGGCCCAACATCCGGGGCCTGGAGAACAACCGGGTCCTGCAGATGGTGGACGGCGTGCGCCTGCCGGACTTCTACAACGGCGGCGGTCCCACCAATACCACCATGAGCGCCCCCCTGGGTGTATCCACGGACTTCCTCAAGCGGGTGGAGGTGCTGCGGGGCCCGGCCTCCAGCCTTTATGGTTCCGATGCCATGGGCGGCGTGTTGGGCTTCCTCACCCTGGATACCGGCGACATCCTGGACCGGGACGACAGGCTGGGCCTGCTCGCCAAACTGGCCCACAGCGGCGTCGATGACAGCCTGGGCGGCACCGTGCTGGGGGCCGGGCGGGGCGACAACGGCCTGGAGTGGGTGCTGGGCTACAGCCACAAGCAGGGCCACGAGTTCGACAACCGGGGCGACGTGGACACCGTCTCCAGCAGCCGCACCCGGCCCAATCCCCAGGATGTGACCGACCGGGGCGTGCTGGCCAAGGTGGCCCTGAGGCCCGCCGCCGGCCATACCCTCAGGCTGGCCCTGGAAGGGCGGGATCAGGACGCGGACGTGGTGGTGAAGCGGCTGTCCGCCTCCCTGCCCAAGGTGACAGCCATGGATGGCGACGACCACACCCGGCGCCTGCGGGGCAGCCTGGAATGGCAGCATCAAGCCGCGGGCACCTGGTATGACCGCCTCACCGCCCGGCTCCACCACCAGGAATCGGAAACCGCCAACTACAACCGCCAGACCCGCAGCAACACCAGCGCCAGCTGTTCCGCTGCTGCCGGCGCCGGGAACAACTGCTATGTGGAGCAGGACTTCTTCTTCGACCAGACCAGCCTGGGGGGCGGCCTCCAGGCGGAGAAGACGATCGGCAGGCACTTTCTCACCCTGGGCCTGGACCTGGCCCGGGTGGAAACCGAGGAGATGCGGGACGCCCGGGTGTGGAACCTGACCACCGGCGGTATTCCCGGCGTCACCGCGCCGGGCAAGTCCCTGGCCGGCGATACCTTCCCCCTGCGGGATTTCGCCCTGGGCTACACGGAGAGCATCGGCTTCTTCCTCCAGGACGATATCGCCCTGGCGGAGGACAAACTCACGCTGACGCCGGGGCTGCGCTACGACTGGCGCAAGCTCAAACCCGAGCCGGACGCCCTGTCCCAGGCGGTGCTCACCGCCATCGGCAAGCAGGTGGCCGAACAGAGCGATGGCGCCTTCAGCCCCAAACTGGCCGCCCTGTGGCGTTTCTCGCCGGAATGGTCCGCCTTCGGCCATGTGGCCGGCGGCTTCCGGGCCCCCAACTACGAGGAGGTCAATGGCCATTTCCGCAACACCGCGCAAAGCTACGGCGTCGCCCCCAATCCCGACCTGGAGCCGGAAACCAGCGTGGGGGTGGAACTGGGCCTGCGCCTGAATCGCCCCGGGCTGCGTGGCCAGTTCACGGTCTACGACAACCGCTACAGGGATTTCATAGAAAGCGTGCGTCTCACCTGTCCCGCCGATCCGGAATGCATCGGCGGGCTGGCGGTGACCTACCAGTCCCGCAACCTGAGCAAGGTGCGCATCCATGGCGCCGAACTGCGTGGCGCCTGGGACTTCCGGCCCGGCTGGAGCCTGAATGGCGCCCTGGCCTACGCCCACGGCGACAACGAGGAGGCCGGTCAGCCCCTCAACAGCATCGAGCCCACGCGCCTTTCCCTGGCCCTGACGCGGGATGCCGGCACCTGGGGCGCGGAAGGGCGCCTGCGGGCGGCGGGGCGCAAGAACCGGGTGGACGACAGCGACGGCGTCTGGTTCCGCGTGCCCGCCTACGGTGTGACGGACCTGTCCTTCTGGTGGAAGCCTGCCAGGCAGGCCCGGCTGACCGTGGCCCTCAACAACGTCTTCGACAAGAAGTACTGGCTGTGGAGCGACATCCGCCAGGCGGATGCCACCAGCCCCGTGGGCGTGGACTTCTACTCCCAGCCCGGCCGCAGTTTGGCCGCCAGCTTCGAATACACCTTCTGAGGACCCGCGCCATGGCCAAGACCTTGCTGACACTGCTTCGCCGTTTGTTGCTCCTGGCCTTGGCCCTGCTGCTGGTGCCCTGGGTACAGGCCCGGGAACTGCTGGTGCTCACCGCCGCGCCGGTGCAGGCCGGCAAGTTCCAGGTGCTGAGCGGCTTCGCCGCCCCCGTGGGCTGGAAGGTGCGCCACGTGTTCGCCGAGCGCCTGACGGGGGAGGAGGGGCCGGCCTTGTTCAATGGGGCGGACTTCGTGCTGCTGGACATTCCCTATGACCCGGTGGTGGAGATGGTGGAGCGCAAGGTGGGCAAGTACCTTGCCGCTTCCGGCGCGCCCTGGCTCAAGGTCCAGGACAAGGGCCATGCCGCCAGGGACGTGGCGGAGGCCGACGCGAAGAAGCTGTGGGCCTACTACCTCAACGGCGGCAAACGCAACTTCGCCCACTTCTTCCGCTATCT
>CAZREY010000025.1:1241-14800 GCA_964599015.1 uncultured Thiobacillus sp. | reverse complement strand
GCTGGATATCAAGTGGAGGAAAGCGAAATCACCCTGGGCGACGTCTATGCCGCGGACGAGCTCATGTTCACCAACAGTCTCATCCTGTTGTGGCGGGTGGCCAAGCTGGAGAACCGGGTATGGGGCGAGCCGGCCGTGAGCCCGATCCTGCGGACACTGCTCGATGCGTAGGTTCATCGTGTTTCTTTTCCTGGTGATCGCCCTGGCCGCGGGGGGGATGGCCTGGTATGCCTTCACGCCCATGCGCACCGGTGCGGACTTCCCGGTGGCCTTTTCCGTGCACCAGGGGGCCAGCTTCAAGTCGGCGGCCCGGGAAATGGCCCATGCCGGCGCCCTGGAACACCCCTTCCTGTTCGAGCTCCTGGCCCGGGCCCTGGACCAGGCCCACGGCATCAAGGCGGGCAGCTACGGTCTGACGGAGCCGGCCACCCCCCTGGCCCTGCTGCGCAAGATCACCCAGGGGGAGACCGTGCTGGGCAAGTTGACGATCATCGAGGGCTGGACCTTCGCCGAGATGAGGCGTGCCCTGGACAGTCAGGCGGACCTGCGCCACGACACCGCAGGCCTGTCCGACGCGGAACTGCTCCGGGCCATCGGCGCCGAGGCCGGCCATCCCGAGGGCCGGTTCTTCCCGGATACCTATTTCTATGATCATGGCAGTTCCGACCTGGCCCTGTACAAGCGGGCCTACCAGACCCTGCAAACGGTGCTGGACGAGGCCTGGGGCCGGCGGGCGTCCAACCTGCCCTACAAGACGCCCATGGACGCTCTGATCATGGCCTCCATCATCGAGAAGGAGACGGGCGCCCCCGACGAGCGGCCCATGATCGCCGCCGTGTTCATCAACCGCCTGCGCATCGGCATGCGACTGCAGACGGACCCCACGGTGATCTACGGCCTGGGCGCCAGTTTCGACGGCAACCTGCGCCGGGTGGATCTGGAAACGGACACCCCCTACAACACCTACACCCGGGCCGGCCTGCCGCCCACCCCCATCGCCCTGCCCGGTGCCGACGCCATCCATGCGGCCCTGAACCCGGAGACCAGCCGTGCCCTGTACTTCGTGGCCATGGGCAACGGCCGGCACGTGTTTTCCAGTAATCTGGACGACCACAACCGGGCCGTGGCCCGCTACCAGAAAAGAAACTAAGCACGATGTCGGGACTATTCATCACCCTGGAAGGCGTGGACGGCGCTGGCAAGAGCAGCCACCTGGACTGGCTGGGGGACTGGTTCCGGCAGCGGGGACGGGCGGTGCGCATGACCCGGGAACCCGGCGGCACGCCGGTGGGCGAGCGCCTGCGGGAGATCGTGCTGCACGAGGCCATGCACGCGGACACCGAGGCCCTGGTGATGTTCGCCGCCCGGCGGGAGCACATCGAGCGGGTCATCCGCCCGGCCCTGGCGTCGGGGGAGGTGGTCATCTCCGACCGTTTCACCGATGCCAGCTTCGCCTACCAGTGCGGTGGCCGGGGCCTGGACGAGACCCGCCTGGAAATGCTGGAGGCCTGGGTCCAGGAAGGCCTGCAACCCCATCTGACCCTGCTGTTCGACGTGCCCGCGGAAGTGGCGGCGGCCCGCCTGGCCCATGCCCGGGAACCGGACCGCTTCGAGCGGGAACAGGCGGATTTCCACCGCCGC
Source organism: uncultured Thiobacillus sp. (assembly GCA_964599015.1). Lineage (GTDB taxonomy): Bacteria > Pseudomonadota > Gammaproteobacteria > Burkholderiales > Thiobacillaceae > PFJX01. Next base: position 13,159 of record CAZREY010000025.1, on the reverse strand, counting down.
GTGCGCAACGCCTATCTGCGCCGGGCCCGGGCTCATCCGGAACGCATCCGGGTCATCGACGGCAGCCGTACCCTGGAGGACGTGCGCGAACAACTCACGCGCATTCTGGAGAATCTGGCGTGATCCATCCCTGGAACCAGGCCCGCTTCGCCCAGCTCATGGCCGACCGGAGCCGCATGCCCCACGCCCTCCTGCTGCATGGACCGGCGGGGGTGGGCAAGCTGGACATGGCCCTGGAGATGGCCAAGGGCCTGCTGTGCGAGGATACGAAGGAAGGCCAGGCCTGCGGCGCCTGCGACGCCTGCAACTGGTTCGAGCAGGGCAATCACCCGGATTTCCGCCGCCTGGAGCCCCAGGAGAACGAGGCCGCCGGCGACGATGAGGAGAAGGCAGCCAAGCCGGCCAAACGGGGCGGACGCCTCATCACCGTGGAATCGGTGCGGGAGGTCACGGACTTCCTCTGCCTCAGCGCCCACCGGGGTGGCTGGCGGGTGGCCCTGATCCAGCCCGCGGAACTGATGAACACCGCCGCCGCCAATGCCCTGCTCAAGACCCTGGAAGAGCCGCCGCCGGGCGTGGTGCTCATCCTGGTGTCCCACCAGATCGGGCGCCTGCTGCCCACGGTGGTGTCCCGCTGCCGCAAGGTTCACGTGGGCCTGCCGGACCGGGGCCAGGCCCTGGCCTGGCTGGGGCGGATGGGGGTGGAGGAGGGCGAGGACCTGCTGGCGGAGGCCGGGGGCGCGCCCCTGTCCGCCCTGGCCTTCGCCGACCCGGAACGCAGCGCCCTGAGGGACAGCTTCCTCGACCACCTGGCGGCCTACCAGCGCCTGGACGCGTGCGCGGTGGCTCAGGCCTTCCAGGCCAGCCACGCCGATGCCTGGGGCTGGCTGCTGCGCTGGGTGCTGGATGCCCTGAGCCAGCGCCTGGCGGGGACGCCGCGCTACTTCCTCGCCCGGTCGGAACAGACGGCCCGCGTGGGGCGGGCCGCCGACCTGGCCGCCCTGCTGGCCCTGCAGCGGGAACTGCTGGTGGCGGGGCGCTGGCTGCGGCATCCGCTGCAAACCCAGTTGTTGTTAGAATCCTGGCTCATCCGTTACGTCCAGACCGCAGGAGTCCGTCCATGAGCGAGGAGATCAAGCAAGCCACCGGAAGGGCCGGCATGTTGTCCCTGGCCATCAAGGAGCGTTCCGCCCTGTTCGCCGCCTACATGCCATTCCTCAAGTATGGCGGCCTGTTCATCCCCACCAACCGCCCCTACCAGATGGGCGACCAGGTCTACATGCTGATCTCCCTCATGGAGGACACCACCAAGATGCCCATCTCCGGCAAGGTGGTGTGGATCACCCCCGCCGGCGCCCAGGGCAACCGCCAGCAGGGCATCGGCGTGCAGTTCGACGACAACGAGGGTTCCGCCGGCGTGCGCGGCAAGATAGAGGGCATCCTGGGCAACTCCATGAAGTCCACGCGCCAGACCCATACGATGTGAATGGGGAGTAGGGAGTAGGAAGTGGGGAGTGGGGGGTAAACGGTGCTTGTGGGTCCGCGCAAGCATACTAAGAACGGTTTCCCATCACCGACTCGCCACGACCAGGCGCGGACTGCCCACTTCCCACTCCCGACTTCCCACCTACCACCATGTTCATCGATTCCCACTGTCATATCGATTTCCCTGACTACGCCGAGGGCGTGGCCCCTTTGCTGGCCAACATGCGCATGGCGGATGTGGGCTACGCCCTGTGCATTTCAGTGAATCTGGAGAATTTTCCCCGGGTGCTGGCCGTGGCCCAGGCCCACGACAACGTGTTCGCCTCCGTGGGTGTGCATCCGGACCATGATGACGGCCGGGAGCCGGACGTGGCGGAACTGGTGGCCCTGGCCGCCCACACCAAGGTGGTGGCCATCGGCGAGACGGGCCTGGATTACTACCGCATGGCGCGGGAGGACGTGGACTGGCAGCGGGCGCGCTTCCGTACCCACATCCGCGCCGCCCGGCAGGCGGGCAAGCCCCTGGTGATCCACACCCGCAACGCGGCGGAGGACACCCTGGCCATCATGGCGGAGGAGGGAGCCGACGAAGCGGGGGGCGTGATGCACTGCTTTACCGAAAGCCAGGACGTGGCGGACGCGGCCCTGGCGCTGGGTTTTTACATCTCCTTCTCCGGCATCGTCACCTTCAAGAACGCCAGGGCCCTGAAGGACGTGGCCCGGCACGTGCCCCTGGAGCGGCTGCTCATCGAGACGGACGCCCCCTACCTGGCCCCCGTGCCCCACCGGGGCCAGCGCAACGAGCCGGCCTACGTGCGCCACGTGGCGGAAGAAATCGCCTCCCTGCGGGGCATCAGCCTGGAAGAGGTGGCCCAGGCCTCCACGCGCAACTTCTTCAAGCTGTTCAAGGCTGCCAGCCGGTAGGAGCGCCGCTTGCGGCGCGAACAGCGAGCTAGGGTGTTTCGCGCTACCCTGCTTCCGCCCAGTGGCTCACGCCGAGCTGCAAACCGCGGTTGCCGTTCCATTCATTCACGTCCAGCCTGTAGACCGCCTGGATGCGTTCCGGCAGGGGCGTGGCCTGGTTGAACAGGATGGCTTCCGCGGCGAAGCCGTCGCCGGCCAGGCGCAGCTTGAGATGCTTTTCCCCCACCAGGCGCTGGGACTGCACCAGGAAATCACCATGGAAGGAGGGGGCGGGAAAGCCCTGTCCCCACACGGTGTCCCGCAGGGTCTCGGCGTTTTCCAGGCTGAATTCCTCCCGGGCCAGTTCCCCGTCGGTCTCGATGCTGCGGGTGAGATCAGCCTCGCTCAGTTCCGCCCGGGCCACCGTCTCGAACAGTTGGGTGAATTCCTCGAAGCGTTCCCGGTGCAGGGTGAGGCCCGCCGCCGCCGCGTGGCCACCGAATTTCAGCATCAGACCGGGGGCCAGGCGGTCCACCCTGTCCAGGGCGTCCCGCAGGTGCAGTCCCGGGATGGAGCGGCCGGAACCCTTCAGCAGGCCGTCGCCGCCATCGGCGAATATGAGGGTGGGGCGGTGGTGGCGCTCCTTCAGGCGGGAGGCCAGCAGACCGATGACGCCCTGGTGCCAGGCGGGATCGAACAGGCACAGGCTGGCCCCGTCCGCCACGGTGATGCCCTCCAGCAGGGCCAGGGCCTGCTCCTGCATGTCCGCCTCGATGCCCCGTCGTTCCCGGTTGAGCCGGTCCAGTTCCCCGGCCAACGCCAGAGCCCGTCCCGGGTCTGGCGAAAGCAGGCATTCGATGCCCAGGCTCATGTCCGACAGGCGGCCCGCGGCATTGAGGCGGGGACCCACCACGAAGCCCAGGTCCTCGGCGCAGGCCCGCTCCGGCTTGCGTCCGGCCACCTGGAACAGGGCCTGGATGCCCGGCCGGGCCAGGCCCCGGCGCATGCGGGTCACGCCCTGGGCCACCAGCAGGCGGTTGTTGGTGTCCAGCCGCACCACGTCCGCCACGGTGCCCAGGGCCACCAGGTCCAGCAGGGTGGCCAGGTTGGGTTCCGTCCGAGTGGCAAACCCGCCGCGCTTGCGTATCTCCGCCCGCAGGGCCATGAGCAGGTAGAACATGACGCCCACCCCGGCCAGGTGCTTGCTGGGGAAGGGGCAGCCGGGCTGGTTGGGGTTGACGATGAGGGCTTCGGGCAGGGTGTCGCCGGGCAGGTGGTGGTCCGTCACCAGCACCTCCAACCCCAGGCGGCGGGCCTCCTCGATGCCGGCGTGGGCGGCGATGCCGTTGTCCACGGTGATGAGCAGATGGGGCTTGCGTTCCGCTGCCAGACGCACGATCTCCGGCGACAGCCCATAGCCGTATTCGAAGCGGTTGGGCACCAGGTAGGCCACGTCCGCGCCCAGGGACTGGAGCCCGCTCATGGCCACGGCGGTGGCGGTGGCGCCGTCGGCGTCGTAGTCCCCCACCACCAGCAGGCGTTCCCGGCGGGCGATGGCGTCCGCCAGGCGGGCGGCGGCGGCCTCGCAATGGAGCAGCCGGGGGTAGGGCAGGAGTTCATCCAGGCCCCGCTTCAGGTCGTCCGGCCCCGCCACGCCCCGGGCGGCGAAAAGCCGGGCCAGCAGCGGTGACAGTCCGGCCCGGGTCAGGGCTTCCCGGGCAGGGTCGGGGGCGGTACGGTGGCGGAGATTCAGCATGGAATCATTCTACCGGCGGGGCATGGACCATGGCGCGGTACCGGCCTGTCCGGCTTATGCGATTTTCCCCAGCTCGGGGATAATGCCCGCCATGAAATTATTCCCATGGTTCCTGGGCTTGTGCCTGATGGCGGCGGCATCCTGCCATGCCGCGCCGGATCAACCGTCGCGAATCCCGGAGAAGGTCCGCCTGCAACTCAAGTGGCTGCACCAGTTCCAGTTCGCCGGCTTCTATGCCGCCCTGCAGCAGGGTTATTACCGGGAGGCCGGCCTGGAGGTGGAAATCCTGGAGGCCCGGCCCCACGAATCCGCCGTGGATGTGGTGAGCCGGGGCGACGCCGAATTCGGCGTGCACGGTTCCGACCTGGTGGTGGAGCGGGCCAGGGGCCGGCCGGTGCGCGCCCTGGCGGCCATTTTCCAGCACTCCCCCATGGTCCTGCTGGCGCGCAGGGATCGGGGCATCGATTCCCTCCATGATCTGGCCAACCGGCGGTTGCTGCTGGGACCCGACGCGGCCGAGCTGGCGGCCTATCTCAAGAGCGAGGGGGTGCCCTACCAGCTGCTTCGCACCCAGCAGAGCTTCGACCTGAAGGCCTTGCTGGGCGGCGATGTGGATGCCATGCCGGCCTATTCCACGGATCAGGTCTTCCTGCTGGAGCAGGCCGGCATGGCCTTCAGCCAGTTCTCGCCCCGGGCGGCCGGCATCGATTTCTACGGCGACGTGCTGTTCACCTCGGATCGGGAACTGGAGCGGCACCCGGAGCGGGTGCGCCGCTTCGTGGAGGCCAGCCTGCGGGGCTGGTATTACGCCCTGTCCCATCGGGAGGAACTGGCGCGCCACATCTACAACCAATACAGCCAACGCCACTCCATGGAACACCTGCTGTTCGAGGCGGAAGAGACGCGGCGTCTCATGACGCCCGAACTCGTCGAGATCGGCCACATGCATGGGGGCCGCTGGCGCCACATCGCCGACACCTTCGCCGAACTGGGCATGATGCCGGCCAATTATCCGCTGGAGGATTTCCTTCCTCCCAGGGAAACCCCCCAGGATTACAGCCGCTATTACCTCATCCTGGGGATCTCCCTGCTGGTACTGCTCCTGGCGGTGTGGATCAGCGTCTATTTTTCCCGCCTCAACCGGGCTTTGCGCCGGGAGGTGTCCGAACGCCAGCGTCTGCAGGAAGACCTGGAACGCCTGGCCCACACCGACGCCCTGACAGGCCTGCCCAACCGCCGCTTCTTCATGACCCAACTGGCCGGCGAACTGGGGCGGCGACAACGCTACGGCCATCCCCTCAGCCTGCTGATGCTGGATATGGACCACTTCAAGCGGATCAACGACCAATGGGGACATGCCGTAGGGGACGAGGCCCTGCGGCTGTTCGCGGATTCCGTGCAATGCTGCCTGCGCACCCAGGATGTGGCCGCCCGGCTGGGAGGCGAGGAATTCGCCATCCTCCTGCCGGAGACCGCCGAAAATGTGGCGCGTCCCGTGGCGGAGCGCATCCGTGCCCGAATGGAACAGACTCCCATCGCCACCTCCGAAGGCAACGTCAATGCCACCGTCAGCATCGGCGTGGCCGAGGCCACGGACGACGACGATCTGGAATCCCTGCTGCGCCGGGCGGACCAGGCCCTCTACGCCGCCAAGCAGCAGGGGCGCAATCGCGTGCTGTCCTCGCGGGAAGTGGTCCCGGCGACGTGATCCCGGATAGCCCGGGATTGCCTAAAATGAACTTCCCAGGCGTTTTCCTATAGAAGGGGGTTGCCCATGACTCAGATCATTCCCGAGACACCGCCCGATTACGACAAGACCCGCATCGTTGAACGGCCGGACGGATTTTTCTGGCTCGACAAGGAAAGTGGTGAATATCACGGCCCCTTCGACAGCCTGCTTGAAGCCGTGCAGGACATGGCATACGAGCCGGAAAGCGACTACGAGCCGGCCGAATCCCTGGAAGAGGCCGAAGAGGAGTTGGGCCTGGCGGGCTGGGTGGATGGTGACACCGGTGAACTGGCAGAGGACACCTCTACCCGCCTGGAAGACCACTGAAGGGCCAGAGGGCCAGTATCAGCCCAAATCCCGCAGCAGCATCGAAACCAGACGGCCACGCAAGGCGCTGACGGCCAGCCAGCCGAGATAGGCTGCCCCCGCGGCAGCGATGCCGAGGAGGATGGCGTCGTTGGCGTCAAGCACCTCGTAGGAGCGGTAAGTGCGGCCGGGAAAGATGTAGGAAGACCGTTCCAGCGTCAGCTGCAGCAGCAGTTCCACGCCCAGCCACCCCAAACCGGCCAGCACTACCCACCCGAACAGGGGGATGAGCCACAGGGTGGCCAGTGCAAAGCACAACACCAGCAGGGCCACCAGCAGGTCCAGGCCGAATTCCTCCACCAGCATGAATAGTGGGGCACAGGCCAGCATGATGAGCGCACTATGCAGCAGGTGGCGGGGCAGGGGAGAACGCTGTGCGGACTCACTACCGGCTGGATTGCCGGCAAGGGCCTGATGAATATATTCCCGCACCCGGCCATGGTTTTCCGGCAGGCACTGGATCCAGAGCAGGGTCCGCCAGCTATTGCGGAGAGTGATGACATGATGCTCAGGATCATCATCGGCGCGTGCCACCCTGGGCCACTCGATGGCCTCCGCCTCCCGGGACTTGGCGATCAGGCCGCTTCCCACCAGTTGCGGGCTGCGCGCCAGCACGCCCGCGACGATGGCCAGGCGGCTCGCGCCCCGGATGGTGCGGTCCAGGGTTTCCTGCAGCACGCCTCGGTCGGTGAGGGTGTAACGCACCCGCATGCGGCCCCGGAATACCAGGCCTACTACCAGAAAACCCAGAAGCCATAGGCCCAGGGATACCGCCATGAGGACGCTTAACAGCATGGGCAGGGCCTTCCACTCACCCTGGACAGCGAAGATGGGAACCAGGATCAGGGCCATCAGCAGAACCGTCGCCAACATGGCGCCGCTCCATTGGCGGAACATGGCTCGGGTCAGCAGGGGCAATTCCGCTTCCCAGGACAGTGGCTCGCTGGACGGTTTCATGAGGACTCCCTCACCATTTGAACAATCCTTTTAGATCCTTGAGGGGTTTCCCCAGGTCCTTGACCGAACTCTCCGGCGATGGCTGGACGTTGCCCTGGCTGGGGCCGACAGCCGCCGAGCCTGTCCGCAGGGTGGCCACTTCGTCCGGACTCAGGGCGAGGTCGTAGATGCGGACGTCGTCAATGGCACCGACGAAGAACTCACCATAGCCGGGGTTGCGGCCCAGGTTCAGCTTGCGGTCGCTGTCGCCCAGCACGCCATCCTTCTCGAATACCTGGTCATCCACGTGCAGGCGGACCTTGCGGGCGGGTTGATCCCAGACCCCTGCGACGAAGGTCCAGCGGCCTTTTTCCACGGATTTGAAGCCAAGGACGCTGCCACTGCCGGCAAAGACGGACCAGCCGGTACCGCCCCCCCGGGAGTCGATGCCCAGGGAACGGTCGTAACCGCCGTTGTCGTGGGACATGACCTGACGCACGGGCGTGGCATCGTCGGCACGCACCCAAGCGGTGAAGCTCAGTCGCGGCAGGGCCCCAGGGTTGATGTCCAAGGGCAGTTCGATGAAGGACCTGCCGTCGAACTGCATGGCGCCGCCGGCCCGGCCAAATCGGTCGGCCGTGGGTTTCGCTCCCTGGACGGCGCCGTGGCGACCGTTGCCGGAGGCGTCGCGGGCGTCCCCGTCCAGGGCATAGGCGGCGAGGAGGCCGCTGGCCGCGACGGTCGAAGGCGGAACTGTGGTCGAAGTCCCCGCCGCCGCACCGCTGAAGCGCCAATCCCGGAAGGTCACCGAGATGGGATCGTTGGTGGCGTTGTTCTGCAGCACGAATTGCAGTCGGGCCAGGGCAGCCTTGCGCGGCGCGGACCAGATTGGGCGGCCGTCGCAATAGCCGGTGACGGTGTTGCCACGCCGTTCCATGCGCAGGACGCCAGCCTTGCCGCAGGGCGCGTCGCCCTGCAGGTTGGGCGCCCAGATGTGGCTGCCACTGCGTTCCCGGTCGCGAACAACATAGAAGATAGAGCCGTCGGCGAAGGTGGCCTGCAGCTCGATCTGGTTGAGGCCACCTTCGATGCGCGCATCGGCGAAACTGACCTGCGCCGAGAAGTCGCCGGATGCGGGCAGGCCCCGGTTCAGGCGCAGTCCCGCGTACTGGAGGCCGCCGGGATTGTTGGCCTGGCGGGCGACGCGAGCCTGGGCGGCGGAACGCTCCAGGCGGTACATGCCGGGGGTCGTTTCCACCACGGTCCATTCCTCGTCGGAGGTGGCGCCGGCAGGTTTGCTTCCGGACGCCTCCGTGCCCGCGGCGGAGCCGCTGGAAGCGCTGGCTGGAGACGCATATCCGGGCGGCACGTCGCCGATGCGTTCGCCGTTCCAGCCGCCGCCGCCCGCGACCGGCTTGTCGCAGTAGCTCCAGTTGCCGGTGAACCTGCCGCCTTCGAAGGTCCAGCGGATGCGGCCCCAATGGTGGCGGCCGTTCTTCGCGGTGGCGCAGCGCTCGGAGGAGCCGTTCTCGATCCAGTAGCCCTCCAGCACATTGCCGTTCATCTCGCCGACGATCTCGCCGCCATCGTTCGTGTAGCTGCCCTGCAAGCTGCGGCCGCTCTGCACCAGGGTCAGTTCGCCCTCGCTGGTGCGCCATTTGCCGGCCACCGAAACGGTGGCGCCGATCGGCGACGTGGCGCCGGTGGTCGGCGTCAGGGTCATGCCTTTGGGGTCGGCCACCAGGCTGACGCCTCGCAGGACGAAGCCGGGTGCGTGGCCGGACCACTTCGGTGCGTTGGTCTCCACGTACTCGACCCGGAGGCCCCTGACCAAGCCGGGACGCGCCAGCGGCAGCACGACCAGGAAGCGGTTGTCGCCGATGTCGGCGCTGTCCACCCGCTTGTGCTTGGGCCCCACGGCATAGTTCCACTCGCTGGTGTGCACGCCAGCCTGGATGTCCAGAATTTCTTCGCCGGTGTCCTTGCTGACGATGATGCGGGCGATGGTCTTGCCCTGTTCCAGGTAGGTGGCGTCGTCCAGGTTGGAAACAATGGCGACGGCTGCGGCCTGGGTGGGCGTCGGCACCGGGATGTCGAGGACGAGCCGCTTTTCGTCGGTGGACTTGAGGCGAATCCCGGAGCTGTCATCGACGGTTACGCCCTTGACCGTGCGCGGCGAGCCTTTCCGGCCACCAACCCCGGCCAGGTTCAACGGCTGGCCAGCCTGCTTCGCCTTGGCTTCAGCTTGCTGGCGCAGCATGCGGCGGGCGAACTCGACGTTGCTCTTGAGGCTGTTTTCGTTGGCCAGGCTGTGTTCGCGCTGCAGGGCGGTCTCCGCGTTTTCCAGCATGAGTGCCCAGTTCTCGTCCCGGGCAGCGCGGGCGTGGGTCTCCTCGACCTGGCGCATGAAGCGGTTGTATTCCGCCATGCCGGCGTCGAAGTCCCGCTGGATGCGGGTGTTCAGGGCCTTCTCCGAGGTGCCGGGCATGTCGCGCTGCAATTCCTGCATGGTCATGAGGCTGCGATGGGCGCTGAAATATTTCTTCTGCGCCATCTGGGCGTCGAATTCCCGTGCCTTGGTCTCCACCTGTGGCCAGACCGGGGCGAAGCGCCGGGCCCGCTCCAGCTTGTCCTTGGCGTCCTTGTCGGCAGGGTTGAGTTGGTGCGCCGCCTCCAGGTTGGCAATGACATTGCTGAAGTCGCGGTCGTAGACACCTTCCCAGCCGGCCTTCTTGGCCGCTGCGGCAACCTCGGATGCGGCCGCGCCGGCGGCGTTGGCGTCCAGTCCTTTCGCCTCCTTGGCCAGACGGATGGCGCCGGGCAGATCGTTCTGCCCCAAGCGGGCGCGGGCCTGTTCGCCCAGGCGGGCGGCCTCCCTGCGGTTGCGATCGGCCTGGTTATCGGTGACTTCTACCGTGGTGCTGGCCGTACCCTTGTTGCCCTTGCTGTCGGTGACGGTGACGCTCACCGTCAGGTTGCCGGGCTGGGTGGCGGTCAGGCTGGCTTTGCCGCCCTGGCCGGCCGCGCCCTGCCAGGCATAGCTGTAGGGCGGCTTGCCACCGCTGGCATCGGCGCTGAGGGTCACCTTCGCCCCGCGTTCCACACTGTTACGCTCGGCGGACAGGCTGACTGTCGGATGCACCGGCGCCGGCGGGGTGTCGCGCACCTCCATGACCGGCAGGCTGACGCTGGCGCTGCCCAGCACGCTACCCTGGGCGTCTCTCCCTTCCACGTTGGCCTCGATGGAACCCGCGCTGGAGCGGGAAGCCGTCGGGGTTTGGGAGATGGGATTGGAGATCGTTGTGCCGTCGTTCACCGTCCAGTTCCAGCGCACGCCCGACGGGACATCGCCGCCCTGCAGTTCGGCGCGCAGGGGGATGCGCTCGTGGGTGGCGTACTGCCCCCTGGGCACGGGCTTCAGGCCGCCCTTCACCGGGTCCCACATCATCGGCCGGGTGCCGGGCTCCTCGGCCCAGGCCTTCACCTGGAACTGCAGGCCGGTGTAGGTGGCGGCGATGTCGGCGATGTTGTCGCCATGGTGCGGCACGCGCGCCAGGGCCTTGAGGACCACCGGTTTGGCGTCCTTCACCTTGAAGCCGATCTCGCGGGCGTTGGAGGTGAGCTCCAGGCGGTTGGACGTGGCCGGGTCGAACCAGCGGAAGTCGATGAGGTCGTCCGGCACGGACGGCTCGCTGGCGATGCGCAGGCGGATGTCCTGGCCGATGCGGCCCTGACCCTCGGCGGGCGTGAAGGTCACCGAGAACCTGGGCGCGACCACCTCCACCGTCTCCTGGTCACATTCGCCGACGGTGTGGAAGGCGCCCTCGACCACTTCCTGGATTTCGCACCAGAGTTTGACCCGGCCCATGCGACTGTAGGTGACGTGGGTGCGGCCATTGTCGCTGGTGGGCGGGACGAAACCGACCGCCGGCTCCGATTGCCAGACCACGCGCTGCTTGCCGGCATGGGGCGCCGGTCCGGTTTCGGGCAGGGCCTGGACCTGGCTCACGTCGTGCACCATGCCGGGGGCGGGGGGCACGTAGTCGGGCGTCGCGGCGGGCACCGATTTGAGGTCCTTGACGTCGATGCGCAGGCATTCGTCGAAGGGATTGGTGGCCTTGCGCCCGGCGCAGGGGTCGGCCACTGGGGGCGGCGGCTCCTTGCCGGGCAGGGACAGGCTGGCCTGGCTGCCGTAGAACACCCTGGGCTGGGTGCCGGTCATCTTCACCCTGGCGGGAGACACCATCAGGGTGCCCTGGCCTTCGCCGGTCTTGCCCTCGGCGTCGGTGGCGGTCACCGTGACGGTCCATTCCCCGGCCCAGCGCGGCGTCACGCTGGCCCGGTCGCCGCTGGCGCCGGTGGACCAGGCATAGCTGTAGGGCGCCTTGCCGCCGCTGGCGCTGGCGTTCAGGGTCACCGGCTTGCCGTAGGGCACGATGGCGCCGGGCACGGCCACCCGGACCTGGAGCGTTGCCAGGCTGTCATGGGCCTGCTTGCCGGCGGGCAGGTCGACGCTGGCGCAACTGAGGGCGTACTTCAGGCGCGGCGTGACGGGCTTGGGATAGGGGAAGGGCAGCTTGTATTTCTCGGCGAGCTTTTCCACCGCCTCGAACCAGTTGCGGTAGCCGCCGTAGCCGGCGCTGTGCAGCAGTTGCACGGCGTCGCCCAGTTCCTGTTTGGCGATGCGGATGCGCTTCATCTCTTCCCAATGCTGGCTCGGCCAGGTGCCCACGCAGCTTTCCT
>CAZREY010000025.1:0-1231 GCA_964599015.1 uncultured Thiobacillus sp. | reverse complement strand
GTCCGTGGCCTCGCTGTCGCTGCTGTTGTCCCAGCAACGCCGTTCCACCTCGCCGCGCCTGGTCTCCACCTGGCGCGTGAGCTTGTCCCAGGTGAGGGAATCGATATGGTCCAGGGCATCGATATACGGCCGCCAGGCCAGCGCCCAGTCGATGCGCTCGTCCTTGAGGGTCTTGAGCGCGGCGTCCAGGGCGTCGATGTTGGCCTGCCAGGCGACCACGTTCTTCATCTTCAGGTCGCTCTTCTTCTCCGCATCCAGGCGGTCCACCAGGCGTTTCCAGTCGCGCGCCTGCAGGGCGGCGGCGATCTCGGTGGCCAGGTCCTTGTCCGCCCCGGCGCTCTTGTCCGCCGGGCCGGCTTTCACGGTGACCGCTCGCGTGGCCTCGCCCAGCTTCTTCTCGCTGCCGGAGGCCTTGCTGGTGGCGCCCAGGGCCAGGCTCAGGCTGCCGGCCCGCTCGGCCTTCACGTTCAGCCTGGCGCCGGTGCCGGCGGACTGGCCGTTCACCCACCAGTTCAGGACCAGGCCTGGCCTGGCCGCGTCCTCGGCCTTGGCGAACTTCGCGGCGTAGTCGCCGCTTTCGCCCAGCTTCAATTCCGCCGGGCCCGTGATTTCCAGGGCGATGGCCTGGCTGGCTGCCGCCAGCCTGGCCAGATAATCCTTGTACAGCTTCACCCGCTGTTGCAGGGCGGCGCGCACGCCCGCCTCGCAATTCGGCGCGGCGCGGCCGGCGCAGTCGTCCAGCAGGTGCTCCCATTCCAGGCCGATCTGGCCCAGGGCCTTGAGATGGCCCTTGTCCTGGGCGTCGTCCACGGCCCGCCCCAGTGCGCCGGCCAGGTCTGCCCGGATGGCCTCGGCCCGGTCCCCATGAGCGGCCATAGTGGTGTCAGCGAGTTCCGCGTCCTTGGCGGGGTCGCCCGACAGGGCGGGCGCGCCGGACTTGCCGCCCAGGAGCAGTACCTTCATGGGTTTGCTCTGGGCGGCTACGTAGTCGATGCCGAAGCCGTCGTGCCAGAGGCCCAGCACGATCTGCTGGCGCAGCTTGGCGATGCGCTCATAGGCCTTGATGTACTTGTCGTAGACCAGGCCCACTGCGTAGGGGTTTTCACCGGTCCACAGGCTGGAGTTCTGGCGGATTTCCCACTTGATCCTGGACAGCAGGCCCTTGTCCTTGCCCAGGTCGACATCCCGCAAGCTGAGGTCCTCCTCCAGCTTCTTCACCTTGGCCTCCAGC
>CAZREY010000024.1:0-15122 GCA_964599015.1 uncultured Thiobacillus sp. | reverse complement strand
GGCCGACCACCTGAGCGGCGGCGTGCCCCTGGCCCGGGCCGTGGGGGCGGCCTACCGCCTGCACCCCTATGACGCCATCCACCCCGAGGACCTGCTGCCCGCCACCTTCGACTACCGCCACCTGGAGGAGGGCATGTCCCTGGCCCTGGGAGAGGCGGACGTGGAGGTGATGCATCTCCCCGGCCACACCCTGGGCATGGTCAACCTGCGGGTGGACGGCCGCTACCTGCTCAGCGGCGACACCCTGTTCATCGACGCCATCGGCCGGCCCGACCTGGGGGGCCGGGCCGAATCCTGGGCACCCCTGCTGCACCGCTCCCTGCAACGGCTGCTGGCCCTGCCGGACGACACCGTGGTGCTGCCCGCCCACTTCAGCCACATGGCCGAGGCGGACGAAGCGGGCTGCTACCGCGCCCCCCTGGGCGAACTGCGCCGGCGCAACGCCGGCCTGCTGAAGGTGTCCCGGGGCCTGGAAGCCTTCACGGAGTACATCCTGGCCAGCCTGCCGGACCACCCCCCGGCCTATGACGCGATACGGCGTATCAACACGGGCTTGCTGGAGGTGGACGAGGCGCGGGCCGGCGAACTGGAGCTGGGGCGCAACCGCTGTGCGCTGTCGCAACGGGGGCAGGAGGGGTAGTCAGCAGCCTGACTTCGCTTGCCAGATTATCAACGTGAAACAACCCGGTAGGAGGCCCGCTTGCGGGCCGAATTTCGTGTGTGCCCGGGTGTGCCCATGTGTGCCACGGTTCGGCCCGCAAGCGGGTCTCCTACGGCAGGTTTCATCCATCGGGGTGGCCCTCGGTCCTGTCCGTAAGTGTCTATCTCAAACAACTCCCATTTGTTCGACATCCTGCTGGGTTCACGAGACGTGAACGTTGGCATTTACAGCACAGATATCTGATTACACGCTTGCTTCACGTACTGATAGGGAAGAATATTGCATCGCAAATGCAATGCAAGGAGATGACCCATGAAGACCGCCACGATCCCATCCCTGCGGGTGGACCCCGACCTGCGTCAGGCCGCCGAGGCGCTCCTTAAGGAGGGTGAAACCCTGTCCGGCTTCGTCGAGGAGGCCGTACGCCGCAATGTGGAATACCGCCGTGCCCAGCAGGCCTTTATCGAGCGTGGCCTGGCCGCGCGGCAGGCCGCCCGCGAAAGCGGGGAATACGTCGCCGCCACGGCCGTGCTGGACAAACTCACGAAGCGGGTGCAGCAGGCCCGGAAGAAGACCGGCGCCACCAAGCCCCGATGAAATATGCCGTCCGCTTCACGCCCCAGGCCCAGGAGGATCTGTTGCGCCTGTTCGATTTCCTGTTGGCACGGGACATCGAAACGGCCGACCACGCCCGCGAGGCCATCGCCAAGGCCATGGAACTGCTGGAGCTGTTTCCATTTTCCTGCCGCAAGGCCCAAGGCGCGGAGTCCAGCCCCTTCCTGCGAGAATTGCTCATCCCTTTCGGCCATTCGGGCTACGTCGCACTGTTCGAGATCGAGGATAGCCAGACGGTCACCGTCCTGGCGGTACGGCATCAACGGGAGGAGGATTACCTGTGAGCCAGGATCGAACGGTTCGAGATATGGACTTGTCACCGGTTATTGCTCAAGGCGTTGGCGGCATGATGGCTGACGCCGAGCTGGCCCGACCTGATCGTCCGCTGGGACAGCGGCTGTAGACAGGACGGCCGCGCCAATCGGCTACCAAAGGGGTTGCCATTCATGCAATGGAACCGCTTCGCTATTCCGCAGGCAGGATTCAATTTGAACCCGACCCCGACCCCTTGTTGCCCAGCAGGTATTACAATTAAAGAGCATGTAATACAAAGGAGTTTCGCCATGACGACCACGCTGACCAGCAAAGGCCAAGTCACCATTCCCAAGCGCATTCGCGACGCCATGAATCTGGCGCCCGGCAGCAGCGTCGATTTCGCCGTCAATCCTGAAGGCGACGTCGTGATCCGCAAGGCAGGCGCACGGCCCAGCCGCAAGCGCGACCGCTTCGAAGCCGCACGCGGCAAGGCCGACATCAAGTGGCGCACCGACGAGCTGATGGCCCTGCTGCGCGGCGAGGACTGATGCTCCTCGTCGACACCAACGTGCTGGTGGATGTCCTGCAGGATGATCCCGAGTGGGCGGACTGGTCCATCGGCCAGTTGCGGGCGCAGTCCAAGGTTCATCGCCTTGCCATCAACCCCATCATCTACGCCGAACTGTCGCTCACCTTCTCCACCGTCGAAGCACTCGATGAAACGATCGCCGACCTCGGTTTGTCGATGATCGAGTTGCCCCGCCCCGCGCTCTTCCTCGCCGGCAAGGCCTTCGTGCGCTACCGCCGCCAGGGTGGCGGCAAGGGCAACGTGCTTCCCGACTTCTTCATTGGCGCCCACGCCGCCGTCGGCAAGCATCCCCTGCTGACGCGCGACACACGGCGTTACGCGAGCTACTTCCCGAGCGTCACGCTGATCGCCCCGGCGACGGAAACGTGAGCTTGGACCCTTTATCCCTTGTACCCTCGTAGGTGCGATGGTCTTTCTGGTACGCTAACAAGCGGGGGTGGGTTCCTTCCTCTCGCTTATGCGAGGGCGGCTCTAATAAAGAGCGGCGTAAGCCGTTGCGGTTCTTTATGGGATCGCTGATTCCTCAGGGAATATTTTCCTGTTCATGCCTTCCCACCCCCACCATTTCGACCTCAAGGGGGGACAGTGAAAGATAACGTCTGGTTCACCTTCAAAGCCCGGATACAGGCCGCACAGCGCTTATCGAGGAGCGACTTCCACTCGCAAGCACTGCTGGTTTGGTATGCATTTGGTAGCGCGTCACTGGCGATTGTGAACTTGAGACATTCACAGTTGCTAGGCTCAGACACCGACCTGATTGCGGCCATACTGGGTGTCGGCTTGTTAGTGGTGTCCATGTTCGTAACGAGCCAGGATTTTCGTGGGCGCTCGATCGGAATGCGGACGAATTACCTTGCGCTACAAGCTCTTTATAACGAGATCGATCAGGCCACCCTAACCCCGTCCGAAAGAGCGAAGTACAACGAGCTACTCGCCGCTGTCGAAAATCACACGGAGATGGATGACAGGATGTTTCGTGTGTTCCACAAGGGTAATTTGACGCGACCACCGACCCGATACGAAACGTTCGAGGTGCATGCGTACTTGGCGCTTCGCGCCGCAGTTCTCACGTTATTGTATGTCGCTCCCTTTGGCCTGCTTCTATTGGCCGCTGCATGATTGCCAGCAAGCACTTCGCAAAGCGCTTTCGTGCGAAGAATCTCAGGCAAATCTACGTAGAAAGGATACGAGAGACACACGCGATTGGCATTGACCGAATGCGGCCGGCCAACCTGCACAAAACACTTAACCAAGAGCTCTCTGTCATCACCAGGAAAGTCGGGGACGGCAGTTACAAATTCACTGCCTACAAGCAAAAGCTCATCTCTAAAGGTGCAAATCAAATACCCCGCGTTCTTTCCATACCTACAGCACGTGATCGAATTGTGTTGCGCGCGCTTTGCCAAACGCTGCAAGACGTCTTCCCCGACGCTATCCCTAGCATCCCCCAGACCAAGATTGAAGCTCTTAAAGAAGTGCTTGCCTCCGGCAAATTCAAGGAATTTGTCCGCCTCGATCTACGCAACTTCTACGGCAGCATCGCGCACATAGAGTTGTTCATGGCGCTAAAGAAGCGCATCCGAAAGAAGGCATTTCTTGAGTTAGTCAAGAACGCAATTGAGACTCCCACCATCCCAGATGGGACCTCGTCTGTAGGCTTGACACGAAATTTGGTAGGAGTGCCGCAGGGACTGTCGATATCGAATCAGCTGGCAGAGATCACAATTAATCAGATTGACGATGTCTTCAACAAGAGGACGGACATTGCCTACTTCCGTTACGTCGACGACATCCTGATACTTGCCACTGATGGCCAAGCGACTGCCGTGGCGGATCAGGCTATGAAGCTGTTGACCATGAAGCGGTTCACTCCCCACGACCCGTCAAAGACAGGCTCCAAATCGCGACTTGGCAAACTCAGTGAGTCGTTCAGTTTCCTGGGCTACCAGATTCAGGGCGCTAGTCTGTCAGTCCGACGTGAAAGTATTCTCAAGCTTGAGGCGTCGCTGGCGGCCATCCTCACCAACTATCGGTACCGGATGGCCCAAGCGCGCACGCCTGCGCAAAAGGACAACAACGTGCGGCTATGCGAATGGCGCCTCAATCTCAAGATTACGGGCTGCATCTTCGAAGGAGCACGGCGTGGGTGGGTTTTCTACTTTTCTCAGATCAACGACACCACCTGCCTTCGTGTATTACAGAACACGCTAACGACCTTACTCAAGCGCTTCGATGCGACAGATGTAATTCACCCCAAGTCGTTTATAAAGGCATTTTACGAAGGTAGACGCACAGACAAGGCGTCACACAAATACATCCCCAACTTTGACGCCATGGGTGTGAGTCAGATGAGGGACATCCTAGCGTTGTTTGTGGGGGACCATAAGGCGTCGAAGTTGTCGGACAAGAGTGTTGAGCGGTTATTCAAGATGCGTATTCGCCATGCGGTCAAGGAACTAGAGGCAGATCTTGCGGCGTTATCCTAACGGGCATGGCGAATCGCCACCCCAGGAACCATGAAACAGCCGGTAGGAGCGCCGCTTGTGGCGCGAACCCATTCGGCCCGCAAGCGGGGCTCCTACCACGTTGTTTCACGTTAAAAATACAGGAGCGATGCCACCTATGCTCACATGCCACCCTCTTACCGCGCTGCCGAATTGTCCAGCAGCTTAAGCGCCTTTCTGATTTCTTCGGATAGCGACCAAGTCAGCTGCGAGCGGCTTTGTTGCCATTGGTCCGGTCATCAAATACTAGCCGCACCGGCTGATTCGCAACCACCTAAGCTACCCACCCGTAGGTTAGCCATGGGCTCCCCGCTTTCCCCAGCCCCCCCTCACTCGACAATGTGATGCACCGGCAGCCTGTCCATCTCCCACTCCCCGCTCCCGGCGTCATAACGGGACGCGGTGAAGGCGTGCCAGGCCTGGTCGTCCAGGCGGGGGTAGTCGCCCCGGTAGTAGTAGCCCGGCCAGCGGGTTTCCTGGCGGTAGAGGGTGTGGCGCAGCACGGCTTCGGCGGTGAGGACGCGGTGGTGGAGTTCCCAGGCCCTTTGCAGCTGGTGCAGGTCCTCGGCGCCCAGGCGGTCCAGGTCTTCCCGCAGCATGGCCATCAGTTCCAGGCCCCGCTGCAGCATGGGCGCGCTGGTCATGTAGAAGGTGCTGATGCCGCCGGCGTACTCGTCCATGATCTTCTCCAGCCGCTGCAGGCCCTGCAGGGGGTTGATGTAGGAGGGTGCCACGCTGCCGGCCACGATTTCGTTGCGGCCCACGTCGTGGTTCTCCCGGGGCATGAAGATGGTATGCGCCAGTGAACGGACGCGGGTCTCGTCCACCCGGGGGACGCCGCCTTTCAGGTCCGCCACGTAGCGCACCGCGGACTTGCCGGCGATGCGGCCTTCGGTGAAGGAGCCGGAGGAGAACTTGTGGGCGGAGCCGCCGATGGTGTCGCCGGCGCCGAACAGGCCTTCCACCGTGGTCATGCGGTTGTAGCCCCACTGGTAGTCCGCCGGGGCGCAGTCCTCCGGGCCGCTGGCCCAGGCGCCGGAGCAGGTGGCGTGGGAGCCCATGACGTAGGGCTCGGAGGTGATGAGCTCGGAGGGCTTCTCCCGGGGGTAGATGTTCTGGGAGGCCCACACCACGGCCTGGCCCACGGTCATGTCCAGGAAGTCCTCCCAGCCGATGGCTTCCTTCTCCGGGGTGTCCAGCACCGACTGGGTGTGCATGTAGATGGGGCCCTTGCCGGCCTTGATCTCCTCCAGCATGGCGTGGTTGCGCAGGCAGGTGGGCAGGGGCCTGGTCTCGGCGTACTTGCCCGCCAGGGCCTTCAGTTCCCCGAGGCGGGCGGCCTCGTAGTTCTCGCCGTAGGCGTTGGCGGCCTTGGCGCCCAGCAGCAGGAACCAGGCCCCCACGGGGCCGTAGCCGTCCTTGAAGCGGGCCAGGACGATGCGGTTCTCCATCTGAATCATTTTGGCCCCCGCCTCCAGCACCAGGCCGTAGGCCGAGGCGCTGCTCCAGGGGGCGTACCACGTGCGGCCCGTGCCCTCGCCGATGGAGCGGGGCCGGAAGATGTGGGAGGCGCCCCCGGCGGCGACGATGACGGCCTTGGCCCGGAACACGTAGGGGTGGCCGTCCCGCACGGAAAAGCCCATGGCGCCGGCCACCCGGTTGGGGCGGGCCGCGTCCATGAGCAGGTGGGTCACCATGACGCGGTTGTAGACCTGGCTGGCGGATTTGCGCGCGGCCTCGGCGATGATGGGCTTGTAGCTCTCGCCGTGGATCATGATCTGCCAGCGGCCTTCCCGCTGGTAGCGGCCGGTTTCCGGGTTCTGGAAGATGGGCAGGCCCCATTCCTCGAACTTGTGCACCGTGGCATCCACGTGGCGGGCGATGTCGAAGATCAGGTCCTCCCGCACCAGGCCCATGAGGTCGCCCCGGGCGTAGCGCACGAAGTCCTCGGGCCGGTTTTCATTCCAGCGCATGCCCATGTAGCAGTTGATGGCCGACAGGCCGTGGGCCACGGCGCCGCTGCGCTCGATGTTGGCCTTTTCCACCAGGGTGATCTTCAGGTCCCGGTCCCAGTAGCGGGCCTCGTAGGTGGCGCCGCAGCCGGCGAAGCCGCCGCCCACCACCAGGATGTCGGTGTCCACGTAGCGGAGGTTGTCGCGGGAGAAGAGGCCCATGGCGTCAGCCCTCCTTCCGTGCGGCGGGGGGCAGGGTGGGCAGGGCCGCCACCATCAGCGCCTCGGGCTCGTGGGCCAGCAGGGGGGAGTCCAGCTCGCCGGCCCCGGGTGCCGCGTAGTCGGCGGGCGGGCGGATGGAGCCCCAGGGGGTGGTGCGGATGGGGAAGGTGAAAGCCTTTACGCGCCCGTCCCGGTAGCGGATCTTCCACGAGATGATGCCCTTGGCCTCTTCCCGTAGCACCCGCACGCTGGCGCCCAGGGGCGCGAAGTCCGCGTAGCCCCGCACGTCGATGGCGTGCTGGGGGCAGGCCTTCACGCAGGAATAGCATTCCCAGCAGAAGTTGGGCTCGATGTTGTAGGACCGCCGGGTGACGGGGTCGATGTGCATGATGTCGGAGGGGCAGATGTCCACGCACTGCCCGCAGCCGTCGCACTTGGTCATGTATGTGAAGGTGGGCATTTTTCAGCTCCGGGTTGCGAGGGGGTGGGCAGGTCCGATGCGCCGCTGGCCCATTCCACCCGCTTCTGGAAGGCCACCACGGGCTTGTAGAACATGTGGGCGAACTTGGACCAGGGCACGGAGACGAACAGCAGGGTGGTGAAGAACAGGTAGCCGGCGGCCAGCAGCCGGGTGGCCGTGGCGCTGCCCGCCAGGGCCGCCAGGGGGAACAGCAACGCGAAGACCATGCTGGCCAGCAGGCTGACGATGAACAAGTCCGCCCGCGTCAGGCGAAACGGCGAACGGCCCTCGTGGGCCACATCCACCCGCAGGCGGAAGAAGAACCAGCCGCCCCCCGCCAGCACCATGAGAGCGCCCAGGTGCCACAGGGCCGGGAGCAGCGCCGGCGCGGCCGCTTCCAGGTAGCAGAACACCAGCACCAGGGTGGTGGCCAGGTAGAGCACGAAGCCGTAGAACATGAGGGCGTGGGAAATGCGCCGCTTCAGGCTGCAGAATTCCCCGAAGGTGGCGATGTCGGTGAGCAGGGTGCGGGCGGCGATGGCGGCCATGTCCCTGGCGCCCAGCCGCCGCGTGGCCGCCGCCCGGGTCCGTTGCCGCTCCCGGAAGAAGAACAGGGCCTTCCTATCGTGCACCAGGTCGAACAGGGTCCCAGCAGCCACGGCCAGGATCATCAGCACCACATAGGCCTGCAAGAGGCCGGGGGAGACGAACTCGGTGAGGATGGCGAAGGGATTGGTGGTGAGCATCACGCCCTCCAATACCTGTTGACCCCTTCGAGCGATGAACTCTCCTACCTGGGAGGCGAGGACCGTGTCTTGTGTGATGCCCTGGCGTTGCCAGCAGTGGAGGTCCTATCGCCGGGCGCCGGAAAAACGCGCCTTTGAGTTGACGTTAGCACCGATGGTGGGTGTGTCAACGTGGCGGCGGGGGAGCGAGCATGGCGCTGGACATGGTAGGAGGCCCGCTCGCGGGCCGAACCACTGGATGTGATAACCGGACCACACGCCGCGATGTCAGGAATTCGGCCCGCGAGCGGGCCTCCTACCGCACAATATCCGCATGGCCCATCAATCGCGTCTGCGCCTGGGCCGGGTTTCCCTGCCAGGCCAGCCCTACCACATCATCAGCGCCACCCACGCCCGGCGTCCGCTATTCGCCGACCCGGCTGCGGCGCGCGCCGTCGTGCACGCGATGCGCCGCATGCAGGAGGAAGGCTGGCTGCATTCCCACGCCTGGGTATTGATGCCGGACCATCTGCACTGGCTGTTCACCCTGGGCCAGCGCGCCGGCCTCTCCGCCACCCTGAATCGATTCAAATCCGGCAGCGCCCATGGGGTACGGGCCGTGCAGCCATACCTGGACCACGTCTGGCAATCCGGTTTCTTCGATCACGGCATACGAAATGACGAAGACCTGCGCGGCATCGCCCGTTACATCATCGCCAATCCCCTGCGGGCGGGCTTGTGCCAACACGTAGGCGATTACCCCTGGTGGGATGCCGAATGGGTTGAAATGTAGGAGGCCCGCTCGCGGGCCGAACCACATCCCGCGAAGTCAGAAATTCGGCCTGCGAGGCTGTTCGGCCCGCGAGCGGGCCTCCTACCTTGCCAGCAGCCTGCGCAGGTCCGCCAATGGCCGCGTGTTGAGCACATCCCCCGCCTCCAGCCAGCCCCGCCGGGCCTGGCCGATGCCGTAGCGCAGGTGTTCGAAATCCGCCGTGCCGTGGGCGTCGGAGTTGATGGCCACCAGCACGCCTTCCTCCCGGGCCATCATGCAGTGGGTGTCCAGCAGGTCCAGGCGGTCCGGGTGGGCGTTGAGCTCCAGGAAGCAGCCCCTCTGACGGGCGTGGCGGATGAGGCGCGGCATGTCCACGTCGTAGGGTTCCCGGCTTTCGATGACCCGGCCGGTGGGGTGGGCCAGCAGGGTGAAGTAGGGATGGTCCATGGCCCGCAGGATGCGCTCGGTCTGTTTGGCCCGGGGCAGGTCGAAGCGGCTGTGCACGGCGCCGATGACCATGTCCAGGCGGGCCAGGGCGGAGTCGGGCAAATCCAGCTCGCCGTCCTCCAGGATGTCCACCTCGATGCCCTTCAACAAGGCGATGCCTGACAGCTTTTCGTTGAGCCGGTCGATCTCGTCGCACTGGGCCGCCAGCCGGGCCGGGTCCAGGCCGTGGGCCACGGTCAGCCGCCGGGAGTGCTCGGTGATGGCGATGTAGGACAGCCCCAGGGCCTTGGCCGCCAGGGCCATCTCCTCCAGGGTGTTGTGGCCGTCCGTGGCCTTGGTGTGCACGTGGAGGTCACCCTTCAAGTCCTTCAGTTCCACCAGCCGGGGCAGACGGTGGGCCCGGGCGGCGGCGATCTCGCCGCGATCCTCCCTCAGCTCTGGCGGCACCCAGTCCAGGCCCAGGGTGCGATAGACGGATTTCTCCGTGTCGCCGGCGATGTGTTCCTGGCCCCGGAACACACCGTACTCGTTGAGCTTGAGCCCGCGCTCCTGGGCGATGCGGCGCAGGGCGATGTTGTGGGACTTGGCGCCGGTGAAGTAGCACAGGGCGGCGCCGTAGGACGCCGCCTCCACCACCCGCAGGTCCACCTGCAGGCCGCTCTTCAGCACCACGCTGGCCCGCACGGGGCCCTGGGACAGCACCTCGGCCACTTCGTCGTAGGCCGTGAAGCGGGACATGACATCGCTGTTGGGCCGGGCCACCACCAGGATGTCCAGGTCCCCCACGGTCTCCCGCATGCGCCGGTAGCTGCCGGCCAGATCCACGCTGGAAACGCCGCTGGCCTTGTTCAGCCAGGCCACCAGGGGCTCGGCGTACTGGGCGGCGGTGGCCAGCTTGAAGCGGCGGGCCTTGGACAGGCGGGCTTCCACGTTCTGGAGGATGTTGGCCTCGGTCCGGGGGCCGAAGCCTGGCAGGGCGCGGATGCGGCCGTCCCGGGCGGCCCGGGCCAGCTGTTCCAGGGTCTGGATGTCCAGCTCGTGCCACAGCGCCCGCACCCGCTTGGGCCCCAGGCCGGGCACGTGCAGCAGTTCGGTGATGGCGGCGGGCAGCTGGGCGTGGAGCTTGTCCAGGGCGCGGCAGTGGCCGGTGTCCACGATCTCGTGCATCTTGGCGGACAGGTCGTCGCCGATGCCGGGCAGGGCGGTGAGGTCGTCGCCCCGGGCGATCATGGCCTTCACGTCCCGGCCCATCTCGCCCACGATGCGGGCGGCGTTGCGATAGGCGCGGATGCGGAAGGGATTGGCCTGCTGGATCTCCAGCAGGTCCGCCATCTCGTTGAAGATGTCGGCGATGTCGGCGTTGTGGATGGGCATGGCGCGCCGTCCGTTTCACCCCGCCATCATGGCCAGCACGTCCCGCAGCAGGGACCGGGAGACGCGCACGCCGTGGTCCTCCGCCAGGCGCCTGAGGATGGCTTCCTCGTCCCAGGGTGGCGCGGCGAAGCCCCGGATCAGGCTGGACAGGTCTTCCGCCACGGCCCAGGGGTAGATGATCCAGCGCCACTTCACGATGCGGTGCACGTAGTAGTCCGGCGTGTAGCTGGACACCACCTTGTGGTGCAGCACGGCGGTGCGGATTTCCGCCGGGGCCCCCTTGCCCTTCACGT
The DNA here is from genome assembly GCA_964599015.1 of uncultured Thiobacillus sp. Lineage (GTDB taxonomy): Bacteria > Pseudomonadota > Gammaproteobacteria > Burkholderiales > Thiobacillaceae > PFJX01. Next base: position 4,253 of record CAZREY010000024.1, on the reverse strand, counting down.
GGCGCAGGGCGGCCACGAAGGTGTCGCCGCTGTCGCTCACGTCGTCCACCAGCAGCACCCTGCGGCCCTTGAGGCTGCCGGAGAGGGGGTAGCGCACCACGGCCTGGCGGCTGATTTTCGTGCTCTGGTAGTGCTCCACCTTGAAGGTGTTCAGGTCCGGCAGGTCCAGGAAGTCGGACAGGACGCGGGCCGGCATGTAGCCGCCCCGGCCGATGGCCACGAGGATGTCCGGCCGGAAGCCGGAGGCCCGCACCTTGCGCGCCAGCTCACGGGCCTGGCGATGGAACCTATTCCAGGTGAGGAGTTCGCAGGGGATGGGGGGGGAGGAAAGGTTGGCTGCTGTTCCGGCGGGCATTGTGGGCTCCTCTTCAGCGGCGCGGACAAAGGGGCTCTTACTTCATGGTAGTCGGGGATGGGCTTTTCCCGCAGGTCGACGTGAAGCAATCAGGTAGGAGGCCCGCTTGCGGGCCGAGCCGCGGCACACGTGGATACACGCGAAATTCGGCCCGCAAGCGGGCCTCCCACGTCAGGCTTCAGCTGCTGCGTTGAGTGAAGGTCCCCCACCTTGAGAAAGAGGGATCGAGGGGATTTCCGCCGGTAGGCGGGCACTTCAGGCGCGGTGCTTTTCCACCGCCCAGACGGCGGCTTCCACCCGGGAGCGCAGGCCCAGCTTGCGCAGCAGGTGCTTGACGTGGACCTTCACCGTGCTTTCGGCGATGTCCAGTTCCCGGGCGATGAGCTTGTTGCTCTTGCCGCCGGCGATGTGTTCCAGGATGCGGCGCTCCTGCTCGGTGAGGCCGGCGTCGTCCGGGTCGGTGGGGCGGGTGTCCTGGCGCATGGAGCGGGCCAGCAGGCCCGCCAGGCGGTCGGACAGGGTCATCTGGCCGGCGGCGGCGGCCTTGAGCTTGGCCAGCAGGGCCTCGGGCTCGGTCTCCTTGAGCAGGTAGCCGTCGGCCCCGGCCCGCAGGGCGGCCACCAGGTCGGCGGCCGCGTCGGAGACGGTGAGCATGACCACCCGGGTGTCCAGGTCCCAGGACTTGATCACCTTGAGCACCTCGATGCCGTTCATGCCCTTCATGTTGAGGTCCAGCAGGATCATGTCCGGCCGCAGGGCCTGGGCCAGTTCCAGGCCGTCCTCGCCGCTGGAGGCCTCCCCTACCACGTCGAATTCCGGCTCGGGCTTCACCAGTTGCAGCACGCCTTTGCGGAACAGGGGATGGTCGTCGATGATGAGCAGGCGCTGGGGGGTGTCGGTCATGATGGGATGCCCTTGATTGGGATGGGGATGGGACGCTGACCCGCCGGCCGGAAGCGTAGCACGACCCGGGTGCCGCCCCCGGGGCGTTCCTCGATGAGCAGGGTGCCCTGCAGGGTGCGGGCCCGCTCCTCCATGATGGTCATGCCATAGTGGTGCACGTCGGCGGACTTGAGGATGCCCACGCCGTCGTCCGCCACCACGGCGTTGAGCCAGCCTTCCCCGTCGCAGTCCACCTGCACCCAGGCATGGTCGGCGCGGGCGTGGTTGAGCACGTTGGACAGGGCCTCCCGCACCACGTGCAGGACGTGGATCTCCTCGTTGGGGGAGAGGGGGCAGCGGGTCATGTCCACCGCCAGGCCGATATCCAGGGCGCCCCGGTCGGCGAATTCCGCCACGGTTTCTTCCAGGGCCACCTTCAGGTCGCCGGCCTCCATCTTCAGGCGGAAGGTGGACAGCAGCTCCCGCAACTGGCGGTAGGCGTTGCTCATGCCCTCGCGCAGCTCTTTGAGCATGTCCGCCACCTCCGCCTGCTTTTCCGGGTGGCCCAGCACCGCCTGCAGGCGGCTGACCTGGATGCGCATGTAGGCCAGGGACTGGGCCAGGGAGTCGTGCAGTTCCCGGGCGATGACCGCCCGCTCCTCCAGCAGGGCGATGCGCCGGTTCTGCTCGATGCGCCGCTCGGCGCCGATGGCCACGCCGATGTGGCGGGACAGGGCCTCCAGCAGCTGCACCTGCCAGGCCTCCGGGTGGGCTCCCTCGGGGGCGTCCACGATGAGCACGCCGTATTGCCGTTCCGGGTCGGACAGGGGGAAGGTGAGCAACTGGCGCCCATCGTTCATGATGCTCACCCGCGGCGTCTCGGTGCCGTGGCACCACAGGCAATCCTCCTTGGCGCAGGGGTTGGCGTCGCCGTTCACCATGGTGGTGGCGATGGCCTGGCCGTGGCGCCCGCCGGGTTCCCCCAGGCAGACGATGCCGTGGCCCATGCCCATGACCTGCTCGATGTCCCGCAGCACGGACAGGTAGACCTCCCGCCCGGGCGGCGCCCCGTGGAGCCGGGCGATGGAGTGGTAGAGCAGTTCCAGGGAGCGGTTGCTGCGGGTCAGCTCTTCCGTCTTCTGTTCCACCCGGGCCTCCAGGTTCTGGTAGAGCTTCTGCAGGTCCTCGGTCATGAGGTTGAAGGCCCGGCCCAGGCGGCCCAGCTCGTCCTCGCCCACATGGCCGGTGCGCGCCGCCAGGTCCCCCTGGCCCACCCGGGCCGTGGCCGCCAGCAGTGCCTGCAGGGGTTTCACCAGGCCCTGGTGGATGAGGTGGATGGTGAGCAGCACCACCAGCACCGTGATCACCAGGGCCACGCCCAGCACCATCTGCATCACCAGGATCTTGGCCTCCGTGGTGCGTTCCAGCTGCTTGACCAGGTGGTTGATGTCCGCCACGAAGGCCGAAACCTCCGCCAGCATGGCCTGTTCCCGGGCGGGGGAGGGCAGGGGATCGGCCGCGCTGAAGCGGGGCCGGATGCGGCCTTCCCAGGCGTCGCGCACCCGGGCGTAGCTGGCGGCCAGGTCCAGCTCCCTGCTGCCCGGCAGGATGGCCAGGATGGGCCCCGCCCGCAGGGTGGCGTCGAAGGCGTCGATGGCCGCGTCCATGTCGGCCTCCAGGGCGGCGTCATGGCCGTTGCCCCGGGCCAGGGACAGGGCCGCCATGTGCCAGCTCTGCATGCGCAGGCTGCCGGCCAGGTTGATGGCCTCGCCGCTGCCCCGGGTGGACAGGGCCACCATGCTGGACACGGACATGCCCACCACCGCCAGCAGGGCGATGGCGGCGATGGCCCCCCCCAGGCGGGCCACCATGGAACGCTCGAACAGGGAGGCGGGGGGCCTGCTCACGGCACGTGTCCGCGGGGAGTAACACGCCTGGTTTCCCCAGGTCCTACTCCGTCTGCGTCGGGGTGGGGATTCATGGAACTACTCCCTTTGTGCGGCATGGGCATTTCCGTTCCGCCGTTGTGTCACGAGGCCTATAGATAACAACAACTTAGGGCTCCATGACCATACCCACTAAGTAGTAATGCGGCCTCCCGGACCGGCCGGAAGGCCTCTAGGCACGGGCTTTCCGCTGCCTAAACTTGCGCCGTGACATTTCGGATTTACAGGTTTGTTGATCCCTAGATGAGTGAGGTCTGACAGCCATGACGCCCCATCAGCAGAAACAGTTTTCGGTCCTGGCCATGAGCACCCTGGCCTTCACGGTGTGCTTCGCCGTGTGGATGATGTTCGCGGTCATCGGCATCCCCATCAAGTCCCAGCTGGGCCTCAACGAAACCCAGTTCGGCATCCTCATCGCCACGCCGGTTCTCACCGGCTCCCTCATCCGCCTGCCCCTGGGCATGTGGACCGACAGGTTCGGCGGCCGCATCGTCTTCTTCGCCCTGATGCTGGCCACCGTGGTGCCCATCTGGCTCATGGAGTTCGCCACCGAATTCTGGCACTTCCTGGCCATCGGCCTGTTCGTGGGCCTGGCCGGCGGTTCCTTCTCCGTGGGCATCGCCTACTGCGCCCGCTGGTTCGAGAAAAGCCGCCAGGGCATGGCCATGGGCGTGTTCGGCGCCGGCAATTCGGGCGCCGCCGTGACCAAGCTGGTGGCCCCGGCCATCGTCGTGGCCTACGGCTGGACCATGGTGCCCCAGGTCTATGCCGCCGCCATGCTGGTCACCGCCCTGCTGTTCTGGCTCTTCACCTACGACGATCCGGCCCACAAGGTGCCCTCCCACGTCACCGTGAGGGAGCAGCTCAAGGCCCTGAAGGACCCGGCGGTGTGGAAGTACTGCCAGTACTACTCCATCGTCTTCGGCGGCTATGTGGCGCTGGCGTTGTGGATGACCAAGTACTACGTCACCGAATACGGCTTCGACCTGAAGACGGCGGCGCTGCTGGCCGCGGCCTTCTCCCTGCCCGGCGGCGTCCTGCGCGCGGTGGGCGGCTGGATGTCGGACAAG
>CAZREY010000023.1:0-15137 GCA_964599015.1 uncultured Thiobacillus sp. | reverse complement strand
AGCGGCCGATGGCGTTGAGGGTGCGGCTCACCACTTCCTGGGTTTCGGGGCGCTCCAGGATCTCGGCGGCGGCGGCCAGGAAGGCCTGCCCTTCGGCCGAGAGGGCCTTGGCCAGGGCCCGGGCGGCGGTGTCGCCCTGTTCCAGCCGTGCCGCCAGTTCAGCCAGGGTGGCCGCGTAGTCCGGGTGGGGCGCCAGGGGGCAGGGCAGGGGATAGGGCTGGGGGTTGCCGTCCTCCGCCACCGCCGCCATCTCCAGGAAGGCCACGTAGTGGCTGTTGCCGCGCCTGCCCTTGTCCCAGGTGGCCTCCAGGCGTTCCTGGGTGAGGGCGCGGGAGTAGATGAGCACCGCCACCGTGTCCATGATGCCCAGGTGGTCGTCCTGGAGGAAGGGCAGGTGCTCCGCCAGGAACTCCGCCAGGATGGGGCCCATCCGTCCCCGGGCCACGGCCTCCCGCCGCAGCATGAGGCGGGCGTTCTCGATGGTGGGCTGGGTCCACCAGGCGTATTCCGCCAGTTCGTCCGTGAGGGCGGGGGAGTGGACCACCGCCACCACCGCCTCGGGCTCGCCGGTGAGCAGCAGCTTGCCCAGGTTGAGTCCTTCCATCTGGCCGTGGCGGGTCCAGCGGGAGAGGTAGACCGGGTAGCCCCCCGGCGAACCCAGGGCATGGCCGGAGAGCTGTTCCCGCACCAGGCGGGCGTAGCGGTCGGCGCGGCAGTTGGGCACCAGGGGGATGCTGGCTTCGCCGCCGGCGGTGAGGGCGTGCAGGGTCATGGTGCCCTCGTCCAGGCGCACGGCTTTCAGGTCCTGGGCCAGCAGGACCTGAAGGCGGAAATTGTCCTCCGGGGAAAGCTCGTCACTCATCTTCGTACATCAATTTATTTCCCCTCGCCCGCAGGCGGGACAAGCCCAAAGGGCGCAGGACGCCACGATAGTGGCGGTCCCGAGCGAAGCGAGGGATGGGCCTTGGCACACAGAGGGGCAGGGGAGAGGGTTGCTTTTCAGCCCGCCAGCCTGGCGAAGCACTTGGCGGCGGCGGCGACGGTGGCGTCGATGTCCTCGTCCGTGTGGGCGGCGGAGACGAAGCCCGCCTCGAAGGCGGAAGGGGCCAGGTACACGCCCTCGTGCAGCATGAGGTGGAAGAAGCGGTTGAAGCTTTCCTTGTCGCTGGCCATGACCTCGGCATAGGAGGCGGGGGGCCTGGCGCTGAAGTAGAGGCCGAACATGCCGCCCACGCTGTCGGCGCAGGCCAGGATGCCCGCGTCCCGGGCGGCGGCGGTGAGGCCGTCCGTGAGGCGCCGGGTCTGGGCCGTGAGGGCCTCGAAGAAGCCGGGGGCGCCGATCTTCTCCAGGGTCTTCAGGCCGGCGGCCACGGCCACCGGGTTGCCGGACAGGGTACCGGCCTGGTAGACCGGGCCCAGGGGGGCCAGCTTGTCCATGATCTCCGCCCGGCCGCCGAAGGCGCCCACGGGCAGGCCGCCGCCGATGACCTTGCCCAGGGTGGTGAGGTCCGGGGTGATGCCGTAGAGGCCCTGCACGCCGGTGAGGCCCACGCGGAAGCCGGTCATGACCTCGTCGAAGATGAGCACGGCGCCGTGCTTCGTGCAGTTCTCCCGCAGGGTCTCCAGGAAGCCGGCCCTGGGCTTGATGAGGTTCATGTTGCCCGCCACCGCCTCGACGATGACGCAGGCCACCTCGTTGCCCCGCTCGGCGAACAGGCGGTTCACCTGGTCGATGTCGTTGTAGTCCAGCACCAGGGTGTGCTTGGAGGTGTCGGCGGGCACGCCGGCGGAGCTGGGGCTGCCGAAGGTGAGCAGGCCGGAGCCGGCCTTCACCAGCAGGCTGTCGGCGTGGCCGTGGTAGCAGCCCTCGAATTTGACGAGCAGGTCCCGGCCGGTGTGGCCCCGGGCCAGGCGGATGGCGCTCATGGTGGCCTCGGTGCCGGAGGAGACCAGGCGCACCTTCTCGATGCTGGGCAGGATGGACGCGATCTTCTCCGCCATCACCAGTTCCATCTCCGTGGGGGCGCCGAAGGACAGGCCGTTGGCGGCGGTGTCCTGCACGGCGCGGATCACGTCCGGGTCGGCGTGGCCGAGGATCATGGGGCCCCAGGAGCCCACGTAGTCGATGTAGGCCTTGCCATCCGCGTCCCATACCCGGCTGCCCTGGCCCTTGGTGAAGAAGCGGGGTGTGCCGCCCACGGAGCGGAAGGCCCGCACGGGGGAGTTCACGCCGCCGGGGATGCGCTGCTGGGATTGTTCGAAGAGCTGGTCGTTGCGGGAGGTCATGGGGCGTCCTCTTGTTCGAAGTACGAAATGAATTGTCGGGTGGCGGCCCCGGGGTCGGGGGCGTCGTACAGGGCGGAGATTACCGCCACCATGTCCGCCCCCGCCTTGACCAGGGGCAGGGCATTCTCCCGGGTGATGCCGCCGATGGCGCACACGGGTTTGCCCGTCTCCGCCTTGCCCTTGGCCAGCAGGTCCGGCCCGGCCCGGCGGGCCCGGGGCTTGGTGGGGGAGGGGAAGAAGCTGCCGAAGGCCACGTAGTCCGCCCCCGCCCGGGCCGCCTTCCGGGCCAGGGCCACGTCCTGGTAGCAGGAGGCGCCGAGGATTTTACCCTCGCCCAGCCGGGCCCGGGCCAGGGCCAGTTCGCCGTCGTCCTCTCCCAGGTGCGCGCCGTCCGCCTCGCAGTACAGGGCCAGTTCCAGGTCGTCGTTGACGATGAGCAGGGCGCCGAAGCGGCGGGTGAGGCCCCGCAGGGCCACGGCCTGTTCCTGGCGGTGGCAGGGACTGGCGGCCTTGTTGCGGTATTGCAGGAGCCGGCAGCCGGCGGCCAGGATGGCCTCCGTGACCGTCAGCAGACGCTTGCTGTCGGACCAGTCCGGGGTGATGGCGTACAGGCCGCGCAAGGGTGCGCGCAAATGCGAGCGCACTGGCTCAGTCATTGTCCTCCCGCGCCCAGAACAGCCGATCCGGGATGAACTGGCCCATGCCGGGGCGGAAGCCGGCCTTCAGGGCCTGGTAGGTGTATTCCTGGGCCTCCTTGGCGGCCTCGGCCACATCCAGGCCCTGGGCCAGGAAGGCGGCCAGGGCCGAGGCCAGGGTGCAGCCGGAGCCGTGGTAGGAGCCGGGCAGCCGGTCCCAGTGCAGGCGCTGCACCACGCCCCGGGTGTTGTAGAGCGTGTTGGTCACCTGGGCGCCCTGTTCGTGGGCGCCGGTGATGAGCACGTATTCGCTGCCCAGGTCGATGATGCGGCGGGCGCATTCCTGCAGGTCCAGGATGCCCTCGCCTTCGGCGTTCTCCTCTTCCTCGCCTTCCTCGGCGGCCTCGGCCAGACGGCGGGCCTCCAGGCTGTTGGGGGTGACCACCGTGGTCTGGGGCAGGAGCAGGTCCCGCAGGGCGGCCACCAGGTCCTCGTTGGCCAGGGCGTCGCCCCGGCCCGAGGCCAGCACCGGGTCCAGGATCAGGGGGATGTCGGGGTAGTCCGATACCACCTCGGCGATGGCCGCCACGGCCTCGGTGCTGCCCAGCATGCCCAGCTTGATGGCGGCCACGGGAATGTCCTCCAGCACGCTCCGGGCCTGGTCGGCGATCCATTCCGCGTCCATGGGCAGGAAGTCTTCCACGCCCACGGTGTCCTGCACCGTCACGGCGGTGACCACGGACAGGGGGTGGCAGCCCAGGCTGGCCAGGGTGAGGATGTCCGCCTGAAGGCCGGCGCCCCCGGTGGGGTCGGTGCCCGCGAACACCAATACGGCAGGCAGGGTGGGAGGGGGGGAGTCCGGGGCAGACATGGGCGGGATGTGGGGCCGAAAAGCGGAAGGGGGAGGTGACGGGAGGAAAAGTGCGCTTGGCGGGGGCCGCAAGTGTGGGCAAAATCCAGCGAGTTCGAATTCTATACAAGTACTCGCTATTTGCCCCGTCGCCATGAATTACCGAACCTGGATGTGCGTTGTGTGCGGTTTCATCTACGACGAAGCCAAAGGCCGCCCGGAAGAGGGCATCCCCCCCGGAACCCGCTGGGAGGACGTGCCGGTGAACTGGACCTGTCCGGAGTGCGGCGCCCGCAAGGAGGACTTCGAGATGCTGGGGATTTAGCGGGGCGGTGGTTTTCGCAGCGAAAATTCAAGAACCCCGGATTTCCGCCGATATCACTGCACGGCATCCGAATGGCGCCGGACATAGGAGGAGAGTGGTATGCGGTTCATCGCGATAGCCTGGCTTGCGGCGCTGACATCCCTGGCGCAGCTTGCCCATGCCGGCGACGGCTTGCTGCTGAACGTGACCCTGGACTATGACCAGGAGCGGGATCATGTGGCCGTGCAGACGGTCTTCAACGACCTGGCCAAGTATCTTTCCAAATCCGTGGGCCAGCCGGTCAAGCTGATCATGACCCAGAACGCCGAGCGGGTGGGGGAGCGCATCCGCACGGGGACCTATTCCGTCATGTTGGCGCCGGCCCAGCTGGTGGGCACGGCCATGCGCAACGGCTATACCCCCGTGGCCAGGACGGAAGAGGAATCCCGGGTGGTGCTGGTGGCCGCCAAGGGTTCCGGGGTGACTTCCCTGGAAACCGCCCGGGGCAAGCGTATTGCCCTGCCCCACGGCGAATCCCTGGTGAGCTACATGGTGAAGGGCGAGATGAATGCCATGGGCCTGTCGCCCTCCAGCTATTTCGGCCAGGTCATGTACATGAACCAATATGGCGCCGTGATGTACGCCATGGACATCGGCCAGGCGGAACTGGTGGCGGTGAAGGCCAGACTGGCCGAGGATTGGATGCGGCGCAATCCGGGCGCCAAGGTGGTGAAGACCCTGCCCGCGGTGCCCCTGGCCGGCGTGGCGGTGAACGCGAAGCTGGACCCCGCCCTCAAGGACAGGATCCGCGTGGCCTTCACCCAGTTGGACAAGGACCTGGAGGCACGCCTGAAGCGGGCCCAGCTGGGGGCTTTCGAGCCCGCCGACACGGCGGATTTCGAATTCGTTTCGACTCGGGGCTTCTTCACGCCGGAAGTGCTGCCCGGCGTGACCATCGCCAAGGCGGAGCAGGTGAAGCAACTCATGGCCCAGAAGGTGCCCCTCTTCGATGTGCGGCCCGTGGCCCACTTCCGCGAGGCCCATATCCCGGGCGCCATCAGCGTACCCTACAAGATGAACAGCCCCAAGGAAGTGGACTACGACGACGCCGTCGATGCCTTCGATCTGGGCAAGCTGCCCCAGGACAAGAACGCGCCCATGATCTTCCAGTGCAACGGCGCCGAGTGCTGGTACAGCTACAAGGCGGCGCGCTACATGGCCAAGCGGGGGTTCAAGAAGGTTTACTGGTTCCGTACCGGGCTGCCCGCCTGGAAGGCCGCGGGCTATTCCGTGCAGCGCGGCAGTTGATTCAAGGAGAAATGCATATGGAGGGAGGCGTGGACACAAGCGTGAATGCCGCCGACAGTCTCAAGGGCGCCAAGGTGATGGTGATCGACGACAGCAACACCATCCGCCGCAGTGCGGAAATCTTTCTGGTCCAGGCAGGCTGCGAGGTGATCCTGGCGGAGGACGGCTTTGATGCCCTGGCCAAGATCGCCGACCACCATCCGGAGGTGGTGTTCGTGGACATCATGATGCCCCGCCTGGATGGCTACCAGACCTGCGCCCTCATCAAGAAGAACCCCCGCTTCCGCGATACGCCGGTGGTCATGCTGTCCAGCAAGGACGGTCTGTTCGACCGGGCCCGGGGTCGCCTGGTGGGCTCCGATGAATACCTGACCAAGCCCTTCAGCAAGGAGGGGCTTCTGGATGCGGTGCGACGCCACCGTGGCCAGGGCAACTGATTTCAGCCTGATCAAGGAATCCGAACATGACCGTCAAGAAAGTCCTGGTGGTGGATGATTCCCCCACCGAGCGTTTTTTCCTCACCGATCTGCTGCGCAAGAATGGTTACGAGGTGATCACCGCCCAGAACGGCGAACAGGGCGTGGCCCTGGCCAAGAGCGAAAAGCCGGATCTGGTGCTGATGGACGTGGTGATGCCGGGCCTGAACGGCTTTCAGGCCACGCGCCAGCTGTCCCGCGATCCCGACACCCAGAAGATCCCCGTCATCATGTGCACCACCAAGGACCAGGAGACAGACCGGGTCTGGGGCATGCGCCAGGGGGCGGTGGAGTATGTGGTGAAGCCCGTGGTGGCCGAGGAGCTGCTGGGCAAGATCGTGGCCCTGGGGTGAGCGCATAGTGGCCGGGGAAACGCGGGAAAACCTGCGGGACTTCCAGACCCGCCTGGCGGAGAAGCTGAAGGCGGCCGAGGCCACCAGCGGTGCCGCGTCCAAGCTGGGCATCCTGGCGGGCGGGCGCCACTGGCTGGTGAACCTGGACCAGGTGAACGAAGTGGTGACCGTGCCGCAACTGGCGGAAGTGCCCTGGTCCCAGTCCTGGTTCGTCGGCGTGGCCAGCGTGCGCGGGGTGATCTACGGTTGCGTCGATCTGGCGGCCTTCGCCGGAGTGGCCGAGCCCATGCCCAAGGGCGAGGCCCGCCTGCTGCTGGCCCATCCGCGCTTCGGCGTGAACGCGGCCCTGCGCGTGGAGCGGGCCCTTGGCCTGCGCCCCGAGCGGGAACTGGCAGCCGAGCCGGGCGAGGCCGACGCGCCGGCGTGGGTCCTGGGACGTTGGCGGGATGGTGCCGGGGAAGTCTGGACGGAAATCAGCGTGGAACATCTGGTGGGCATGCCGGCCTTTCTGGAGGCGGGTGTTTGATACCGCGGCGTCGCGTGGCGACGTTCATGTCGAGCAAAAAGCTCCGTTGGAGATATGGATGGCGAAAGATATGAAGGCAAGCGCAGCACAGACGGTAGGGAATGTGTTCGGAGGGATGGCGAATCGCCTGGGGCCCGGCGTGCGTTCCACCATGGCCCGGCTGGGCGCCCTGGACCCGGAGCGCATCCCGCTGTTGAACCGGTTGACCCAGGACCAGCGCCAGCCGGCCCTGGTGGTGGTGTTGCTCATTTGGTGCTGGCGGCCGGATTTCTAACCTGGAACATCGTCCAGGTGGGCAACCGGGCGGAATACATCGAGATATCCACCCGCCTGCAGATGCTGTCCCAACGATATACCAAGACCGCCCAGCAGGCCGTGCTGGGCAACCCCAAGGCCTTCCCCCAGCTGGAGGAGGCGCGGCAGTCCTTCGCCGACGGCCTCAACGCCCTCATCGACGGCGGAGCCGGCGTGCCGGCCTCCCCGGGGTCCATGCAGGAGGGCCTGGCCGCGCTGAAGCAACGCTGGGAAAAATCCAAGAAGAACATCGAGGCCATCAGCGGTCAGCAGACCCTCCTGGTGAGCCTGGGCCGGGCCCTGACCGAGATCAACCAGCGCAACACCGAGCTGCTGGACCTGACCGAACAGGCGGCTTCCCTGTTGCCCAGCGGGTCAAGGCAATGGGCCTTCGCCAACCAGCAGTCCCTGTGGACCCAGCGCATGGCCAAGAATGCCAACGCCCTGTTGTCCTCCGACGTCATCAACCCGGAGACGGCCTTCCAGCTGGCCCAGGACGCGCGCACGTTCCGCGAGGTGCTGGACGGCATGCTGCGGGGCAGCGCCGCCCTGGGCCTGGCGGCGGTCAGCGACGCCAACGCCCGGGACAAGCTGCTGGAACTGCAGGAGATGTTCGCCAGCTTCGAGGCCCAGGTGAACAGCGTGCTGAAGAGCATGGCCCAACTGGTGGAGGCCAAGCGGGCCGCCCGGGAGTTGTTCGACGAATCGGAACAATTGCTGGCCATGACCCAGGCCCTCACGGGGCAGTATCAGGGGCTGGGGGCCGGCATCACCCTCCTGTTCGCCATCGTTTTCGCCCTTATCGCCCTGGCCGCCCTGCTGGCCCTGGGCATGCTCAACGTGCAGGAGGCCCAGCGCCGCGCCCAGGAGGCCGCCGAGGAAAACCGCCGCAACCAGGATGCCATTCTGCGTCTGCTGAATGAGATGGGCGACCTGGCGGAAGGCGACCTGACGGTGCAGGCCACGGTGACGGAGGACATCACCGGCGCCATCGCCGACTCGGTGAACTTCGCCATCGAGGAGCTGCGGACCCTGGTGCAGGGGATCAACCGGGCCGCCGAGCAGGTGGCCGGTTCCTCCGCCGAAGCGCGCGTCAACGCGGAGGAACTGCTCAAGGCCTCGGAACTCCAGGCCAGGCAGATCGCGGAAACCACCCAGGCCGTGAACCAGATGTCCCGTTCCATCGTGCAGGTCTCGGAGAACGCCGCCGAATCCACGGCCGTGGCGGAACAATCCCTCATCACCGCACGCCGGGGCGGCGACGCGGTGCGGGACGCCATCGCCGGCATGAACGTCATCCGCGACCAGATCCAGGAAACCTCCAAGCGCATCAAGCGCCTGGGCGAATCCTCCCAGGAGATCGGCGAGATCGTGGACCTGATCTCCGACATTACCGAACAGACCAACGTGCTGGCCCTGAACGCGGCCATCCAGGCGGCTGCGGCCGGCGAGGCGGGCCGGGGCTTCTCCGTGGTGGCGGAGGAGGTGCAGCGCCTGGCGGAACGCTCCGCCCAGGCCACGCGCCGCATCGGCGCCATCGTCAAGACCATCCAGAGCGATACCCAGGATGCGGTGAACGCCATGGAAACCTCCACCCAGGGCGTGGTCCAGGGGGCGGCCCGCTCCGACGCGGTGGGCGTGTCCCTGGCGGAGATCGAGTCGGTGTCGGACCAGCTGGCCCGCCTCATCCAGAACATCTCCGACGCCACCCGCGTCCAGGCCAGGACCGCCGAGCAGGTGATGGCCAACATGGAGCAGATACTGGGTGTGACCGATCAGGCCTCCGAACGCAGCCGACGCAGCGCGGAATCCGTGGCCCAGCTGGCCATGCTGTCGGACGAATTGAAGGTGTCGGCGTCCGGCTTCAAGCTCTGAAGCCGGTCAGCCGATCCATCCAAATGGGGAATCATCAATGAACATGGACCTGGATGACTTCGACATCGGCCCCCTGACCTGGGTCAAGGCGGAGCTGGACAATGCCCTGGTGGCGGCTCGGGAAGCCCTGGCCGGCTGGAATGGCGAGGACCTGAATCCCCTCAAGGCCGCGGTTGCCCACCTGCACCAGGTCTATGGCGCATTGCAGATCGTGGACATGCAGGGCGTCTCCCTGCTCACCTCCGCCACCGAGCAGCTGCTGGATGAGATGTCCAGGCAGGCCTCATTGCGCAACCAGGGTTCGGCCGACGTGGCCCTGGCCGCCATCGATGCCCTCAAGGGTTATCTGGACGGTCTGGTGGCGGGGGCTCCCCACGCGGAATTGAAGCTGGCGCCGGTGTACAAGGAGGTGGTGACCCGGCGGGGGGGCGAGGCCCCCCCGCCCAGCGAGCTGTTCTTTCCCAATACCGATGCCCGTCCGCCCAAGCGGGAGTCCGAGCCGTCCCTGGACGATGTTGCCCGTGCCAACGCCTTGCGTGCCGCCCGGGCCGGCTATCAGCGGGGCCTGCTGCAACTGCTGCAGAACAAGGAACCCATGGCCGGCCTGCTGCTGATGGACCAGGCCGTGCGCAAGGTGGAAAGCCTGGCACCGGGCTCCACCCAATATGCCTTCTGGTGGTCCACGGTGGGCCTGATGGACGCCCTGCGCCGGGACGGCATCCAGGCGGATCTATGGATCAAGCGCCTGTGCGGCCGCATCGACCTGCAGATGCGCCGCGTCATGGAGGGCTCGCTGCAACTGGCGGAGCGCCTGTTCCGGGACGTGCTCTATTACGTGGCCCATGACAAGACGCCAAGCGGCCGCGCCGCGGAGGTGCACGAGCTCTTCCGGCTGGGGCGTTACCTGCCCGCAGCCCTGACCGGTCCCAACGAGGAACAGCTGCCCTTCATCGCCAGCCTCAAGGACAACCTGGGCGCCGCCAAGGATCACTGGATCCGCTACTGCGGTGGCCGGGCGGAGAGCCTGGAACCCTTCCAGCAGGCCGCCACGGGGGTGTTCGAGGCGTCGGTGCGCCTGCCCAACCAGGCCATGAAGGATCTGGCCCGCATGATCCAGGCCGTGGCCAAGCGCATGCCGGGGGTGGGGGATGCCAGCCACAACGAGGCCCTGCAGGTGGAAATGGCCACGGCCCTGTTGCTGGGCCAGAACGCGGCGGAACATTTCGAATCCCTGGGCGAGGAATTCGCGCGCCAGGCCGAGACCCAGGCCATGCGGGTCCAGGCCGCCATCGACCCCGGCTTCAATACGGCCAGTATTCCCCAGGTGGACCTGCTGGACGAGATTTCCCGGGCGGCCCAGGAAAAGCTGCTGCTGGCCCAGGTCACCCACGAGATCCAGGCCAATCTGCACCAGATGGAAGAGATACTGGACAAGTTCTTCCGCAACGAACAGGACCGGGGCGGCCTGCCCAAGGTGCCCGCCCTGCTCAAGCAGATCCTCGGCGCCTTCAACATCCTGCAACTGGGCGTGGCCGGCGATTTGGTGAAAGAGGCCATGACCCGCATCGGCCACTTCAACGAAGTGGACATGCAGATTCCTCCGGAGAATCTCAACTGGGTGGCGGAGGCCCTGTCCACCCTGGGCCTCTACGTGGATGCCCTGCGCTACGGCCGTGACGATCCCACGGCCATGAAGCGCCTGCTGGCCACACCCGAAGCCAAGGCCCAGCCCAAGGAGAAATCCGTGGAAGCCCAGGCCCGGGAAGAGGCCATGCGCCTGCGGGAGGAGGTGGCCCAATGGGTGGCCGGCGGCAGGGACGAGGGGGTCAAGGCCAAGCTACAGACGGACCTGTCCACCCTGGTGCGGGACGCGGAACTGGTGGGCGACGGCAATCTGCGTGCCCAGGCGGACAATCTGATGAAGGCCCTGGCGAGCCCCGCAGAGCAGACCGGCGGCACGGGAGCGCCCGCCATGGAGCCGGGGCCGGCCAAGGTGGTGCCCAGCGCCGAGACCCAGCGCCTGGCGGCGGCCTCCAGCGAAGTGGTGGACCGGGAACTGCTGGAGACCTACATCGAGGAGGCCAGCGAGGTGCTGGGCGCCATCGCCGTGCAGGTTTCCCGTCTCCATGTCAGCCCTTAGGACAACGAGGCCTTCACCGTGGTGAGGCGGGGCTTCCACACCCTCAAGGGCAGCGGCCGCATGGTGGGACTGAACGACCTGGCCGAGCCGGCCTGGGAGATCGAGCAGACCCTGAACCAGTGGCTGCGGGACGAGCGCACACCCACACCGGAGCTGCTCACCTTCCTGGAAGAGGCGGGCAACACCTTCCAGGTCTGGGTGACGGACCTGGAAGAGCAGGGGCAGGCGAAGGTGGAATCGGGACGCCTGGTCTCCACCGCAAGGCGCCTGCGGGGCGTAGAAGCGCCCCACGAGGCTGAAGCCGAAGGAGATTCGCCCCCAAAGGCTGAGGCCGGCGTGTCGGCGGAATCCACCGCGACCGCCGGCGAAACCGAATCCCCCGAGGGCAGTCCCCAGGCCGAGGTAAGCGTGGACCTGGATGGCCATGTCCTGCCCGCGGAACTGTTCCAGATATTCACCGGCGAAGCCGCCCAACGGCTCCAGGACTTGGCCATCGCCCTGGCGGAAATCGCCCGGGCCCACCGTCCCGCCGCCTGGGAAGCCTTCATCCGGGCGGCCCATACCCTGGCGGGCATATCCCGCACCACCGGCTTCACCCCCATCGCCGAGGCCGCCCATGCACTGGAGCGCTGGTGCGGCGCGTGGCCGGACAAGACCATGGTCCTGCCGAGGGACGTGGTGACAGGCCTGGAAGACGTGATTGGCGAGCTTTCCGGTGGCTTCAAGGAGATTCTCGAGCGGCGTTTCCCCCAGCCCTTGGAGCGGGTGCCGGCCATCCTCGCGCGCCTGAAGGCATACGTGGAGCCGGAACCGGATGTTGTTCCTCCCGTGGTCCAGGAGACGGGCGCGCCGGAAACCCCGCCTGTCCAGGATGAACTGGACGAGCATCTGCTGCCCATCTTCCTGGAAGAGGCGGACGAATTGCTGCCCCGCATCGGCGAGGCCCTGCGCGACTGGCGCGGCCAGCCGGACGCCGCCGGTGTCGGCGATGCCCTGAAGCGGGTGCTGCACACCCTCAAGGGTTCGGCGCGCATGGCCGGTGCCCTGGTTCTCGGGGAGCGGGTCCATGGCATGGAAACCCGGATTGTGGAACAGATCGGGGCGATTACCGATGCATATCTGGATGGCCTGGAAGAGGAATACGACCGCATCTACGACATGGTGGAGCGCCTCAAGGCCGGGCCGGAGGTGAGCGTCATGCCCCAGCCGGCCCATGCGGAAGCCACCGTTGCACCAGCCTTGGCCATGGATGCCCTTGCGGCCGAGATCGCCGCGGAGGAGGCGGAACTGGAAAGGGAGGTGCAGGCGGTGCTGGAGCACATGCCCGGTCCCGTCGCCAAGCCGTCCGTGGCCCCGGAGATGCCTCCCGCCCAGGATGAGCTGGACGAACAACTGTTGCCCATCTTCCTGGAAGAGGCGGACGAATTGCTGCCCCGCATCGGCGAGGCCCTGCGCAACTGGCGTGCCCAGCCCGACGCCACCGGTGTCGGCGATGCCCTGAAGCGGGTGCTGCACACCCTCAAGGGCTCGGCGCGCATGGCCGGGGCCATGGTCCTGGGGGAACGGGTCCACGGCATCGAAACCCAGGTCATGGAACAGGCGGACGGCATGGCCACGGCCGAATTCCTGGACCACCTGGAAGGGGGGTACGACCAGGTCCATGACATGGTGGAGAAGCTGAGGGCCGGGCCGGCGCGGCAGGAAAGGGCGGAGACGGGGGCTGTGGCCGCGCAGCCCGCCGCCGCGCCTGCGCCATCCGCCCCGGGGATCGCCGTCCCCGCCAAGGCCGGCCTGGAGGACGAGCTGCGCCTGCGCCAGGCCCTGCGCCTCAAATCGGACGTGCTGGATACCCTGCTCAACGAGGCGGGGGAGGTGTCCATCGCCCGGGCGCGGATCGAGAACGTGCTCAACGGCTACAAGCAGACCGCCCAGGAACTGGCGGCCAACGTGGAGCGCCTGCGCTCCCAGTTGCGGGAATTGGAGATCCAGGCCGAATCCCAGATGCATTCCCGGCTGTCCCAGATGGACGCTGGTCATTTCGATCCCCTGGAGTTCGACAGATTCTCCCGTCTCCAGGAACTGACCCGCCAGCTGGCGGAGAGCGTGAACGACGTGTCCACGGCCCAGGACAACCTGCTGTCCGGCCTGACGGAAGCGGATACCGCCCTCATACAGCAGTCCCGCATGGCCCGCACCCTGCAGCAGGAGCTCATGCACATGCGCATGGTGCCCCTGAACACGCTGGCGGAGCGCCTCTATCGCATCGTGCGCCAGTCCGCGAAGGAGACGGGCCGTCGCGCCCAGCTGGAACTGGAGGGCGGCCAGACCGAACTGGACCGGGCTGTGTTGGACAAGATCGCCGCGCCACTGGAGCACCTGGTGCGCAACGCCGTGGCCCACGGCGTGGAGCCGCCCGACCGTCGGCAGGCCGCGGGCAAGCCGGAATACGGCGAGATCCGCCTGTCCGCCCGCCAGGAAGGCAACGAAATCGTGCTCACCCTGGCGGATGACGGGGCCGGCGTGAACGAGGACGCGGTACGCGCCCGGGCCGTGGAACTGGGCTGGCTGGAGCCGGATCAGGACATCACCCCGGAGCAGGTGGAGACCTTCCTGTTCCGCTCCGGTTTCTCCACGGCCCAGGTGGTGACGGAGCTGGCCGGCCGGGGCGTGGGCCTGGACGTGGTGAAGAACGAGATCGCCGGCATCGGCGGCCGGGTGCGTTTGGACAGTACCCCCGGGGCGGGGGCCCGCTTCACCATCCGTCTGCCATTGACCCTGGCCCTCACCCAGGTGGTGCTTGCCCGGGCCGGCGACCAGACCTGGGCCCTGCCCGCCAACCTGGTTTCCATGGTGAAGGAAGTGAAGGCGGAGCAGATGCACAGCCTGCACGAACAGGGCTACCTGGACCTGGGGGACGAACGTTTCACCCTGCGTACCCTGGCGGAACTCGTGGACCGCAAGCCCCAGCCCGCGGAAGGCCGCTTCCGCACGGTGCTGCTGTTGCGGGCCGGCGAGGCGCGCATGGCATTGCGGGTGGATGCCCTGGAAGGCAATTTCGAAGCCGTGGTGAAGCCTATCGGCCCCCAACTGGCGCGCATCGCCGGCATCAGCGGCGCCACCGTGCTGGGCGACGGCCGCGTGGCCCTCATCCTCAACCCCTTCCAGCTGGCGGAACGGGCTCCTCAGCTCACCCTGGAAGAGGAAGAGGCCGAGTCCGAACAGGCGCCCCTGGTCATGGTGGTGGACGATTCCCTCACCGTGCGCAAGATCACCAGCCGGTTCCTGTCGCGGGAAGGCTATCGGGTCAGTACCGCCAAGGACGGGGTGGAGGCACTGGAGATGCTGGAGGACGAACTGCCGGCGGTCATGCTGCTGGATATCGAGATGCCCCGCATGGACGGTTTCGAGGTGACCCAGCATGTGCGCAACAACCCGCGCCTGGCCACGGTGCCTATCATCATGATCACCTCCCGCACCGCGGACAAACACCGGGACCACGCGATGGAATTGGGCGTGAATGCCTATATGGGCAAGCCTTACCAGGAGGATGATCTGCTGGCGGAGATTCGTCGCCTGGCGGGGGAGGTCGTGCCCGCCTGAGCCTTGCGGCCGTGGTTCAGGCCGGCCAGTCCACCCAGCCCATGTAGGCGGTCACCAGCACCACCAGGCCGAAGATAATGCGGTACCAGGCGAAGCCCACGAAGGTGTGGTTGGAGACGAAACCCAGGAAGGCCTTTACCGCCACCATGGCGGAGAGGAAGGAGGCCACGAAGCCCACGGCGAACACGGGCAGGTCGCCCATATCCAGCAGGGCCCAGTTCTTGTACAGGTCGTAAACCGTGGCGGCCAGCATGGTGGGGATGGCCAGGAAGAAGGAGAACTCCGTGGCCGCCTTGCGGGACAGGCCGAAGATCACGCCGCCCATGATGGTGGCGCCCGCCCGGGAAACGCCCGGGAACATGGCGGCGGCCTGGGCGAAGCCCACCTTCAGGGCCACCTTCCAGTCCATCTCGTCCACACTCTGCAGGCGGGGGTGGTAGGCCCGCTTCTCGATGTACAGGATCACCAGGCCGCCGACGATGAGGGCGCC